>NZ_JBFADG010000006.1:0-271240 GCF_040641275.1 Streptomyces sp. NPDC021096
GAGCATGTCGCAGCCGATCTCCTGGACGTCGACGGGGAACTGGCCGACCGACTGCGTGGCGTCCAGCAGGAACGGCACCCCCGCCCGGCGGGTGTTCCAGCCCGTCCGGCGTTTGTGCTCCACCCCCGGGCCACCTCCACCAGCGCCCGCACCGCCTTCACGACGAGCCCGTCGTCGAGCCGCACCCGCCGACTGTGCTCCACATGCAAGAACGGCACCCCCACCGCATCCGCATGGTCCCCCTCCACATTCGTGCGGCCCTCCAGCCGGCCGCAGTACCGCTGCCACACCTCGCACACCCGCAGCCCCTCCTTGCGCAGCCCGCCCGCCAGGCGCCGTGCGGAGGGCAGCCCCGCGTCGCCCTTGCCGGGTGAGACGACCACGTCCTGGTCGGGGAGGCTGCTGTCGGCGAAGCCGTGCACCTGAACCGCCGGGAGCCGGCGGTCGGCGAGGGAGTCGGCGACCGCGGCGAAGACCGAGTCCGACCGGTGGGCGACATCGGCCGCGGCGTCACCCTCCGAGCCGACACCGGCGCCGCCACCGTCGGCGTCGCCGTCACTGAGCGTGCGGTAGGCGCCCGCCAGGATCAGCACCCCGCCCGGGACCCCGCGCAGCAGCCCGAGTCCGAGCTGCTCGGTGCGCAGGTCGGCCGTGGGGTGCGGCACCTGGACCGTCCACCGGGCGGGGCCGCGCAGGTCGACGTAGACCCGTCCCCAGCCCCGGGTGGCGTCCCCGTCCGCGGTGGCGTCGGCGATCTCCGCGTACCGCCGTCCGCCGTCGGCCCGGTCGACGAGGGTGCGTACGGTGTAGCCCGCCGTGTCCAGGGCCTGCTCGGCGGCCGCGCGGTCGCCGTCCAGCAGCAGGCGGACGCCGTCGGCGACGGCCTTGCGGTCGTGGACGGCGGGGACGCGGTACCGCCCGTTCTGGTCGATGCGGTCGGTGAAGGCCGTGATCCGCCGGCCGAGGTCGACGGGCGTGCCCTCCTCCCCCGGCCCGCCCTGCCGGCCGTCGGCCGCCCCGCCCTGAGGGCCCGTGTGCGGCCGGGCGGTCGGCTGCGCGCAGCCGACGAGGCCGCCGAGCAGCGCCAGTGTCACCGCGCCGAGCAGCGCGGGCCTGACGATGGCCGCCAGGGCCGGCTTGAGCTTCATGCCGGCAAAAATACCGGCACAGTAATTGATCTTGGTATAGGCATGGCAAAGCAAGGAGTGCGATCAAGACCGATCGGACTCTTTTGGTGATTCGTTCGAATTTCCCTAGACTTCGAGCGCTTTACCTTACGCATACGCATACGCAGTGCGGCAGACAGTTCAGGCACCCCGTGGTCCCGGCATGCCCCGCGTGCCGCGACCGAGAGGAAGACTGTTGCCCGCTTCGCGCGGCCCCCGCCGGCGCAAGGCCCGCCGCCGCGCCGACATGCCTCTGCTGGGCGGCGCCCGACCCCCGATAGCCGCCCTGCTGGCGCTGCTGCTGGCGGTCGCGGGCACGACGGCGATGGTGCTCGGGGACCGGGACCGCTCCGCGATCGACACGGCCGTCCTCACCTCGCAGCAGCACGTCGCCGAGGACGGCGCCCTGTCGCTGCGGGCCTCCCTCGACGAGAGCATCACCGACCTCGAGCGCGCCGCGGCCCAGTTCGGCGGCGCCACGGCGCCCGACACCGTGCTGGACACCCTCGGCAAGGTCTACAACAAGTGGCGCGGCACCGCCGTCGTCGACCCGGCGGGCGGCACCCTGCTCGCCGCGCGCGGCGAGAACATCCCGCTCGCGACCGTCCTGAAAGGCCGGCCCGGCGATGGCGACAAGGGCGGCAAGGACCTCGACGACGTCCTCGGCCCGCGGCTGGTGAAACTGCCCTCCGGCGAGACCCGGATGCTCGTCGTGGCCGCCCTGCGCGGCGACGCCGGGACCCGGCTGCTGGTCGCCTCCGGCACCCTCAACGTCCCGGGCATCTCCTCCGGCGAGAACCGCTCCCTGCTGGTCGTGGACTCCGCCGGCACCGTCCTGGCCAGCGACGGCCCGTCCGTGACCCGCAAGTCCTGGGCGAAGAAGGCCCGCAAGACGGCCGCCGCCGACTCCGCGAAGACCCCCGAGCCCGGCGGCCACCCCGGCGCCAGCGGCCACCTCATGGGCGACGTGCGCGGCGACGTCCGTACGGCCGTGGGCTACGCCGCCGCGGGCCGCGCGCCCGGCGAGAAGAGCTCGGCCGGCACCCTGGGCCTGTCGGTGATCACCTCGGTCAAGGTCACCGACGACTCCCGGACCGTGCGCACCCAGGCCTTCGGACTCGTCGCCGCCGGCATCCTGCTCGTCCTGGCCCTGCTGGTGGGCTGGATCCTGCTGCGTACGGTCCAGCGGCCGCTGCTGCGCCTGTACCTGGAGAGCCGCAGGCTGGCCCGGGGCGAACTGGACCGCCCCCTGCCGCGTTTCCGGGGCCGGGAGGCGGCCCGTGTCGGCGCCGCCCTGGAGAGCCTGCGCGGCCAGCTGCTGGGCGGCCGCCCCACCCGTACGGGCCGGGCGCGCGGCGGCTTCGGCACCCGCTCCACGGTCGTGGTGTGCGCGCTCGTCCTGCTCGCCTGGGCGGCTCCGCTGCTGCTGCTCGTCAACCGCGCCGGCAGCGGCGTGGCCGTGCCCCAGCAGCTCGTCGACGACCAGCGCCGGCGCACCGACACCGCCTCCGACCGCGTCCGCCGGGCGCTCAACGAGGGCTGGGCCGACGTGGCCGCCGTGGCGCGGACCGTCTCGGCCGGCGCCGGCAAGGACGACTCCGGCAAGGACTCCGGGAGCGCCGACAAGGCCGTCCTGGAGCGGACGCTGCGCGAGCACGGCCGCTACCGCGCGGTCTATGTGATCGACGGCGAGGGCAAGGTCCTCTCCCGGGCCGGGGACTCCCCGCGCCACCCGGACGGCAAGCCGCCCCGCGCGGACGGCGTCGCCCAGCTCAACACCTCCGGCAAGGAACCCGTCATCGCCGCCTACGCGGCCGTGCCCGGTGCCAAGGGCCGCGCGGTGGTCGGCGAGTACGACCCGCAGTTCCTGATCTCGCTGGTCACCCGGCCGGGCCTCGGCCGGGTCTGGCTCGTCGACAAGGGCCACCGCGTGATCGCCGCCGACCGGGGCCACGGCTTCCGGGCCTTCTCCGAGCTGCCGTCCAGCCATCTCGGCGTCCTCGCGGACGCCGCCGGGGAGAAGCGCGGAAAGGGCAACGGCACCGCCTTCCTGCACCGCTCCGGCGGCTCCTCCGACATCGCGGCGGCCTCGCCCTTCACCGGCGGCGGCGCCGTCCGGGACCTGGACTGGCAGGTCATCAGCTCCCAGCCGACCGCCTGGCTCGAGCTGCCCGAGCACACCGCCCAGCGGCGCACCATGCTCGCCGGGCTGCTGGGCGTGAGCGCCGCCGTGGCCTGCCTGGGCTGGCTGCACATCATCGTCGTCCGCCCGCTGCGCGCCCTCGCCGACCGGGCCGAGGCCCTGGCCGGCGGCGACCGCAAGACGGTGCTCTTCCCCCAGCACCACGACGAGGTCGGCGCGGTCGTGCGGAATCTGGAGCTGATCCGGCAGCGCCTGGCACGACCCTCCGGAAGGACCTGACCACCGTGCTCTTCCTCTACACCGTGCTCGTGATCTGCTGCGTCGTCCTCCTGGTCGCCGGCATCGTCGAGCAGCGCCGCCACTTCGTGAACCTGGACCTCATCCCCACCCGGGTGCTCATCAACGGCATCCGCGGCAAGAGCTCCATCACCCGCCTGTGCGCGGGGGCGCTGCGCGGCGGCGGGCTCGTCACAGTCGCCAAGACCACCGGCACCGCGGCCCGCTTCATCCACCCGGACGCCACCGAGGAGCCCGTCTACCGCAAGTTCGGGATCGCCAACGTCGTCGAGCAGATCGGCATCGTGCGGCGCGCCGCCGCGTACCGCCCGCACGCCCTGGTGATCGAGTGCATGGCCGTCATGCCGGCCCTGCAGGAGGTCAACCAGACCAAGCTGATCCGCTCCACCATCGGCGTGCTGTGCAACGTCCGCGAGGACCACCTGGCCGAGATGGGCCCGACCCTGGACGACGTGGCGCGCTCCCTGAGCCGGTCCATGCCGCACGGCGGGATCTGTGTGACGGCCGAGCGCGACCGGCTGCACATCCTGCGGGAGGAGGCCGACAAGCGCGACTGCCGGCTCATCGCCGTGGACCCGGAGACGGTCAGCGACGCGGAGCTGCGCGGCTTCAGCTGGTTCACGTTCAAGGAGAACGTCGCCATCGCGCTGGCCGTCGCCGAGCTCCTGGGCGTCGACCGGGCCACCGCGCTGCGGGGGATGTACGACGCGCCGCCGGACCCGGGCGTGCTGTCCGTGGAGCGCTACCGCACCCCCGAGGGCATGCCGTTCCGCTTCGCCAACATCTTCGCGGCCAACGACCCCGAGTCGACGCTGATGAACGTCGAGCAGCTGCTGAGCCTGGGCGCCATCGAGCGGCCGCTGCACGTCCTCATCAACTGCCGTCCCGACCGCGTCGAGCGCAACGGGCAGATGGGCGAGATCGTCCCCCGGCTGGCCCCGGACTCGGTCTTCCTCATCGGCCACCCCACCAAGAGCGCCCACGACGCGATCCCCGCCGAGTGGCGCGACCGCGTCGTCGACCTCGGCGGCGACCGGCGCGACGCGGTCGAGCTGGAGCGGGAGATCCTCGACCGCCTCGGCCCCGGCGCCTCGCTGGTGGCCATCGGCAACATCCACGGCCAGGGCGAGCTGCTGCTGGAGCGGCTGGCCGAACTGCCGGCGGACGAGCCGGCGCAGGAGCCGGAGCCGGAGCAGCCGCCGGTGTATGTCCCGACGTACATAGATCCCTCAGGAGACTTCCGTTGATCCCCGCCGTCCTCACCCCGGAGATCGCCGCCATCGGGATCGCGCTGGGCCTGCTGTTCTCCCTGGTCTGCTATCTGACGACCAACCTCTCCCCCGGTGGCATGATCACCCCCGGCTGGCTGGCCCTGACCCTGGTCGAGGACCTCCAGCGCGCGGCCATGGTCGTCGGCATCACCGTCCTGACCTACCTGGGCACGCTGCTGCTGCAGCGGCACGTCATCCTCTACGGCAAGCGGCTGTTCGCCGCCGTCGTGCTGACCGGCGTGGTGCTGCAGGCGACGCTGCACCTGATCCTCCAGCAGCAGTTCCCGCTGATGTACGCCAACCAGACCCTCGGCTTCATCGTCCCCGGTCTGATCGCCTATCAGCTGGTGCGCCAGCCCCGCGGTGCGACCCTGCTGGCCACCGGCACGGTCTCGCTCGCCAACTACGTCGTCCTGACCGCCGGGATCCTGCTCGGCTTCATGCCCACCGCCTGATCCCCCCGATTCCCGACGGAGCACAGACCCATGTCCCGGAAGTCAACGGAACGCAAGAAGCCGAAGGCCCGGAAGAAGGCCCGGGGCCAGGGCGGCCGCCGCGCGCTGCAGACGCTCGTGGTGCTCGGCCTGCTCGGCACCAGCGCCTATCTGACCGTCGAGCTGCGCGAGCGGCAGCAGGGGACGGCCCCGCCGGTCGAGTCCGTGGGCGCCGGCTCGGGCGGCTCCTCCGGCGGCAAGGCCGTCCCCGCCGGTGAGCGCCGCTACGAGCGGCTGGCGAATCCGGCCCGTACGGTCGTACGCGCCGCCGACGGCAGCGTCCTGGCGACCTTCACCGACAACGCCCGCACCGCCGTACTCACCGGCCCCAGCCGTACCTTCGCCGAGGCGAAGTTCACCTCCGCCAAGGTGGTCACCGACAGCTGGGTGCGGCTGCTGCCGGAGGCCTGGAAGGAGGGGGCGGAGAAGGACTCCTGGTTCAAGGAGTGGTTCGACAGGAGCCTGGGCGCCAAGGACCCGGACATCTTCGCCATCTCCATGGAGTACCTGGACGGCGCTCCCCAGAAGAAGGACGCGCGCGGCATCGTCTACGCCGGCGACGCCCAGTTCGGCCCGCTCAACCCGGGCGGCTCCGAGGCGGGCGACATGCGCCTGGAGCAGTCGGACTTCTACGACTACCTGGGCATCCCCTACACCTTCCGCGACGGCACCGTCGAGCGGCCCGAGGCCCAGCGGCTGCGCGCCATGGACTGCTCGGGCTTCGTCCGCACGGTCTTCGGCTACCGCGCCCGCTACCCCCTGCTGGGCAAGGACGCCAAGGGCGACGGCCTGGCCCGCACCGCCAACGGCATGGCCCGCCTCTCCCCCGGCGTCCCGGTCCTGGAGCTGAGCGGCAGGCGGCCGGAGGCCACCGACAAGCTGCAGCCGGGCGACCTGGTCTTCTTCGACATCGACAAGCGCACCGGCGACCGCCTCGACCACGTCGGGATCTACATGGGCCTCGACACGGACGGCAAGCCGCGCTTCATCTCCAGCCGCGAGGAGGCCAACGGCCCCACGTTCGGCGACAAGGGCGGCACCGCCCGCCTCGACGGCAACGGCTTCTACGCGACGGGGCTGCGCAGCGCCAAGCGGCTGTGAGCCACGGGGCCCGGGCCGGGTGCTAGACCCGTACCCAGTCCCCCAGCGCCAGCCCGCGCGCGTCGGGGCGCTGGCGCGCCACGCGCAGCGTGCCGTCCGCGGCGATGGCGGCGGCCACCACACGGCCGGCGGCGTCGAGGGCCAGGGCGGGGGCGCCCACGCACTCCTCGCCGGTCTCGGACCAGGCGGCGTCGGTGGCGGCCTCGTCCCGCGTGGCGTAGGCGGCGACGGCCGGCAGGCCCGAGGCGGAACGCTGGGCCAGCACCGTGCAGTCCTGGCCGTCGAGGGTGGTGCGCAGGACGGCGACCGGGCCGGTGCCGCCGGTGCCCAGGGAGGTCAGCGCGAGGGGGGCCGGGGTCTCGGCGCTCTCCTCGCCCGCGGGGGCGGGGGCGTGCTGGACGTGCAGGACGGAGTCCGCGTCGGCGCGCCAGAAGTGGCCGATGCGGTCGTCGTCCGCCGGGGCGGAGGTGAACGAGCCGGTCAGGGACTTGGCGGCGGTGTCCTTCACGCGCTTGAGCGGGCCGCCCGGCTCCTCCTGGCGCCAGCGCAGCACGGCGTCCGCGGTGGAGGCGAGCAGCTCGACGCGGCCGTCGGCGCTCACGCAGGCGGACCCCGCGTCGAGGACGCGGCTGCCGTGCAGGTCCAGCCACGGCCCCCAGATGCCGCGGGCGTCCTGGCGGCGCCCGCTCACGCCGCGGCCGGCGTTGCGGAAGTACAGGTGCAGGCCCACGCCGTCCACGACGGCGACGGGGGTGCCGATCTGGTCGGCGCGCTCCCAGTCCTGGCCGTAGGGGGTGCCGATGGTGCGCCAGGGGGTCAGGGCGCGGCCCGACTGGAACTGGGTGGTGTAGACGACGTCGGTCTCGGCGCGGCCGTCCTCGTGGGCGCGGCGGCGCACTCCGGCGAGGAAGACGTAGCCCTGGGCGCTCCGGGTTATGGAGACGTAGGGCTCGAGGCCCGGCATCTCGAACCGCTGGGGCCCGCTCCACTCGGGGCCGCCGGGGCGGGTCTCGGTCCAGCGGACGATGCCGCCCGGGACCGGCGCGTAGGCCGTCAGCCGGCCGTCCTCGCCTCGCAGCAACCAGCCGGTGGTGGTGGCCGTCCGCACTGCCATGACTCGCTGACCAGCCTCTCTTTGACCCTGGACCCCGTTTGCGGGCCCTCGACGATAACACTGTGACCGGCGGCGGAATCCGGTCGCGGGGCGGCATGCGAGGCTGTCGCCATGACAGCTGCTCTTCTTGTCGTGGATGCCGCGAATGTCGTCGGCAGCGTGCCCGACGGCTGGTGGCGCGACCGGCTGGGCGCGGCCGGAAGGCTGCGTGACCGCCTGGTGGAGTACGCGGCGCACGGGCTGCCGGAGGGGGCGGTGAACCCCGCGCTGCCGGGCCCGCTCGAGGTGGTGCTGGTGGTGGAGGGCGCGGCGCGCGCCCTGGCCGGCGTGCCGGGGGTGCGGGTGGAGGCGGCCGACGGCAGCGGGGACGACCGGATCGTGGCGGTGGTGGCCGACCGCGAGCCCGGCCGGCGCTGTGTGGTGGTCACCGCCGACCGCGAGCTGCGGGAGCGGGTCCGGGCGCTGGGGGCCGGGGTGGCCGGTCCGCGCACGGTACGGCCGTAAGGACGTCCCCCGGGGCCGTCCGCGCCCCGGGCGGGACGCGGACGGCGGTACGGACGGGACGGGGACGGGGTCAGACGGTGGGCCGCTGGACCCGCTCGTAATCGCTGACCCGGCTCTTGCGGCGCCCGTAGATGAAGTAGACGACGACGCCGAGGACCATCCACACGGCGAACCGCAGCCAGGTCTCGGCCGGGAGGTTCAGCATCAGCCACAGCGAACCCAGGATGGAGAGCACGGGGACGACGGGCACGAACGGGGTGCGGAAGGCGCGCGGCAGGTCGGGGCGGGTGCGGCGCAGGATGATGACGCCGAGCGCGACCACGACGAAGGCGAACAGCGTGCCGATGTTGACCAGTTCGGCCAGCACGTCGATCGAGGTGAAGCCCGCGACCACGGCGACGACGACGCCCAGGAGGATCGTCGAGCGGTAGGGCGTGCCGTAGCGGGGGTGGACGGTGGAGAAGAAGCGCGGCAGCAGCCCGTCGCGGCTCATGGCGAAGAAGACGCGGCTCTGGCCGAGCAGCAGGATCATGCAGACGGAGGTGAGGCCGACGGCCGCGCCGAAGCTGATCAGCCCGGCCCAGAAGGGGTGGCCGACGGCCTTGAAGGCGTCGGCGAGCGGCGCCTTGGTGGAGAGCGTGTCGTACTTCTGCATGCCGGTGACGACGATGGACACGACCACGTAGAGCACCGTGCAGATGGCGAGCGAGCCGAGGATGCCGCGCGGGAGGTCCCGCTGGGGGTTGCGGGTCTCCTCGGCGGCGGTGGCGACGATGTCGAAGCCGATGAAGGCGAAGAAGACCACGGCGGCCGCGGCGAAGATGCCCATGACGCCGAAGTTGGACGGGGTGAAGCCGAACATCACCTGGATCAGCGGGGCGGTGAGTCCGCTGCCCCCCTCGGCGGTCTTGGAGGGCGGGACGAACGGCTCGTAGTTGGCGCCGCTGATGAAGAAGGCGCCGACGACGATGACGATGAGGACGACGGTGAGCTTCACGCCGACGACGACCGCCGTCACCCGTGAGGACAGCTTCATGCCGGCGACCAGGATGCCGGTCAGGGCCAGGACCAGGAGGGCGGCGAGGATGTCGAAGCCGAAACTGCCCTCGTGCACCCCGGCCAGCGCCGTGGGCAGGTGCCAGCCGGCGTTGTCCATCAGCGACTGGATGTAGCCGGACCAGCCGACGGCCACCACCGCGCAGCCCAGCGCCAGCTCCAGGACGAGGTCCCAGCCGATGATCCAGGCGGGCAGTTCGCCGAGCGAGGCGTACGAGAAGGTGTACGCGGACCCGGCCACCGGGACGGTGGAGGCGAACTCGGCGTAGCAGAGCGCCGCGAGGCCGCACGCCACGCCGGCCACGACGAAGGCCAGCGCCACGGAGGGCCCGGCGTTCTCCTTGGCCACCTTTCCGGTGAGGACGAAGATGCCGGTGCCGATGACGACGCCGACACCGAAGACGGTGAGATCGAGGGCGGAGAGGTCTTTCCGTAGCGCGTGCTCCGGTTCCTCGGTGTCCTGGATGGACTGCTCCACGCTCTTGGTCCGGAACATTCCGCTCCGGCCGCGGCCGCTGCCTCGGACGGGTTGCTCTGTGCTCATCGGCTCACCTCCATTGCTCGGCGTCACTCGTCCTTGCTGAACCGATCGAGTGTCCGCGATGTTCGGGGCCGTACGGGTGCGGCCACAGCCGCCCCGTCCAGGATTCACCCGATGGAGGACAGACGCATCCATGCCGAAGGGCCGACCGGACCACCCGCACAGGGGGTGACCGGCCGGCCCTGGGGCACGGCGGAGGGTGCGACGACGGGGGTGAGCCGCCGTCAGTCGCGTACGGCCTCGACGGCCTCGGAGGCACCGGAGGTCCCGGCCGCATCGGCGGCCTCGACTGCCTCGTCTTCGAATCGGCCGTCGAGCTTGGCGACCAGCCCGGTGACCTGGCGGGCGATGTCGGGGGCGGTGAGCCCGATCTCCGCCATGATCTCCTTGCGGGAGGCGTGGTCGAGGAAGCGCGGCGGGATGCCGAAGTCGCGCAGCGGCAGGTCGACGCCCGCGTCGCGCAGCGCCTGCGCGATCGCCGCGCCGACACCGCCCACGCGGCCGTTGTCCTCGACGGTGACGACGACGCGGTGCTTCTCGGCCAGGCCCGGCAGGGCCTCGTCGACGGGCTTGACCCAGCGCGGGTCGACGACGGTGCAGGAGATGCCCTGCTTGTCGAGCAGGTCGGCGATCTCCAGGCACATCGGGGCGAGCGCGCCGACGGAGACGAGGAGGACGTCCGGCTTGACCGTGCCCTCGGCGGGCCGGCGCAGCACGTCCATGCCGCCGACGCGGCCGACGGCCTCGACGGCCGGGCCGACGGTGCCCTTGGAGTAGCGCACGACGGTCGGCGCGTCCTTGACCTGGACGGCCTCGCGCAGCTGGGCGCGGACCTGGTCGGCGTCGCGCGGTGCGGCGATGCGCAGGCCCGGGACGACCTGGAGGATCGACATGTCCCACATGCCGTTGTGCGAGGCGCCGTCGTCGCCGGTGACGCCCGCCCGGTCCAGGACGAAGGTCACGCCGCACTTGTGCAGGGCCACGTCCATGAGGACCTGGTCGAAGGCGCGGTTGAGGAAGGTGGCGTAGACGGCGAAGACCGGGTGCAGACCGCCCGTGGCCAGACCCGCGGCCGAGGTCGCGGCGTGCTGCTCGGCGATGCCGACGTCGTAGACCCGCTCGGGGAACTCCTTGGCGAACTTGCCGAGGCCCACCGGCTGCATCATGGCGGCCGTGATGGCCACGATGTCCTCGCGCTCGCGGCCGAGCTTCACCATCTCGTCGGCGAAGACGGAGGTCCAGCTGGCGCCGCCGGAGGCGACGGGCAGGCCGGTGTCGGGGTGGATGGCGCCGATGCCGTGGAAGCGGTCGGCCTCGTTCTGCTCGGCGTGCTTGTAGCCGCGGCCCTTCTGGGTGAGGCAGTGCACGAGGACGGGGCCGCCGAAGCGCTTGGCGCGCTGCAGGGCGGACTCCAGGGCCTCGATGTCGTGGCCGTCGATGGGGCCGACGTACTTCAGGCCCAGGTCCTCGAACATGCCCTGCGGGGCGATGAAGTCCTTCAGGCCCTTCTTGGCGCCGTGCAGCGTCTCGTAGAGGGGCTTGCCGAGGACGGGGGTGCGCTCGAGGAGGTCCTTGCCGCGGGCCAGGAAGCGCTCGTAGCCGTCGGTGGTGCGCAGGGTCGCCAGGTGGTTGGCGAGGCCGCCGATGGTCGGCTCGTAGGAGCGCTCGTTGTCGTTGACGACGATCACGAGCGGACGGTCCTTGGCGACGGCGATGTTGTTCAGCGCCTCCCAGGCCATGCCGCCGGTCAGGGCGCCGTCACCGATGACGGCGACGACATGGTCGTCCTTGCCCAGGACCTGGTTGGCCTTGGCGAGGCCGTCGGCCCAGCCCAGCACCGTGGAGGCGTGGCTGTTCTCGATGACGTCGTGCTCGGACTCCTCGCGCGAGGGGTAGCCGGACAGGCCGCCCTTGGCACGCAGCTTCGAGAAGTCCTGGCGGCCGGTGAGGACCTTGTGGACGTAGGCCTGGTGGCCGGTGTCGAAGAGGATCTTGTCCTTGGGCGAGTCGAAGACCCGGTGCAGCGCGATGGTCAGCTCGACCACGCCGAGGTTGGGTCCGAGGTGCCCGCCCGTCTTGGAGACGGCGTCGACGAGGAAGGTGCGGATCTCCGCGGCCAGCCGGTCGAGCTGCTCCGGGGTCAGCCGGTCCAGATCGCGCGGTTCCCTGATGCGGGTCAGCAGGGCCACCCGTGCCTCCTTCATCGAGCTGTCGGCTTGTAGAAGCTTGCAGAAGCTCATAGAAGCTTCTAGATCCGTCGAGTCTAATGTTCCGCCTGCAGTGGCGATGAACGGGTGATGCTACCTATGTCACGCGATCGGCTCAGCGGGCATCTAAACCCGCCGAAAGTCACACGGAAGGCCCGGACCGCCGCCGGTCCGGGCCACCCGTTCGTCCGTACGGGCGCTACGCCCGTCCGGCCGTCTTCTGGGTCTTGCGGGAGACCGAGTCGATCACCACGGCGGCCAGCAGCACCGCGCCGGTGATCATGTACTGGACGGCCGAGGCGATGCCCAGCAGGGCCATGCCGGAGGCGATGGACTGGATCACCAGCACGCCCAGCAGCGCCGACCAGGTCTTGCCGCGGCCGCCGAAGAGGCTGGTGCCGCCGATGACGGCCGCCGCGATGGCGTTCATCAGCAGGCTGCCGGCGCCCGAGGACTGGTTCGCGGCGTTGATCTGCGAGGCCAGGAACATGCCGCCGAGCGCCGCCATCGTCCCCGAGAGGGCGAAGACGGAGATCCGGATCATGGCGACGTCGATGCCGGCCCGGCGGGCCGCCTCGACGCTGCCGCCCAGGGCGAAGACCTTCCGCCCGTAGGAGGTGCGGCGCAGCACGAAGTCGAGCGCGACCACGACCCCGAGGAAGATCACCACGGCCAGCGGCAGGCCCTTGTACTGGTTGAACAGCCACGCCACCAGATAGGCGGGCACCGCCAGGGCGGCCGTGCGCAGGGCGACCTCGCTCAGCGGGCGGCTGGGGACGCCGGCCGCCTCGCGCCGCCTGCTGTCGCGCAGGGAGACCAGGAAGAACGCCACGACGCTCAGGGTGGCCAGTCCGTAGGCGGCGGCCACGTCGGCGAAGTAGTGGTTGGTCAGCCCCGCGACCAGCCCGGAGTCGTCGAGGTTGATGGTGCCGTTGGAGCCGAGCACCTGCAGCATCAGGCCGTTCCAGCCGAGCAGGCCGGCCAGGGTGACCACGAAGGCGGGCACGCCGATGCGGGCGAAGAAGAACCCGTGCAGCGCGCCGACCAGGGTGCCCGAGAGGATGGCCAGGACGAAGGCCAGCCACTCCGCCATGCCGTGGCTGACGTTGAGGACGGCGAAGATGGCGGCGGCCAGGCCGCTGACCGAGCCGACGGACAGGTCGATCTCGCCGAGGATCAGCACGAAGACGATGCCGACCGCGATCAGGCCGGTGCCGGCGGCGGTGACGAAGAGGTTGGAGAGGTTCTCGGCGCCCAGGAAGGCGGAGTCCTGCATCTGGAAGACCAGGCCGATGACGAGGAGCCCCACGACCACGGGCAGCGAGCCCAGCTCACCGCTGCGCAGCTTGCGCCGGAACTCGCTCCAGTAGCCGGCGAAGCCTTCCTCGCGGACCAGCAGGCGCGGGTCGACGGCGGGGACGGCCTCGTGGGCGGGGGCCTGGCCGTTGCCGTTGGCTGCGGCCGGCTCGGGGGACGACGTGGGCAGCTCGGTGCTCATGCGCCCGCCTCCTTCTCGGGCTCTTCGGCCTGGCCGGCCTGGGTGCTCTTGTCCGCCTCGCCTGCCGTGTCGGCCTCTGCGGCCTCCGCGGAGCGGGCGCGGCGGCGGGTGACGGCGTTGTCCGTGGCGCCCGTGATGGCGGAGATGATCTCTTCCTGGGAGGTCGTCCGGACATCGAAGGTGCCGTTGTTGCGGCCGAGGCGCAGCACCGCGACCCGGTCGGCGACGGCCTTCACGTCGGCCATGTTGTGGCTGATGAGGATGACGCCCAGGCCCCGCTCGCGCAGCCGCTCGACCAGGTCGAGGACCTGCGCGGTCTGCTCGACGCCGAGGGCCGCGGTGGGCTCGTCGAGGATGACGACCTTGGGCTCGCCGAGCAGCGAGCGGGCGATGGCGACGGTCTGCCGCTGCCCGCCGGAGAGCGAGGCGATCGGGATCCGGACGCTGGGGATGCGGATGGAGAGGGTGGACAGCAGCTCGCGGGAGCGGCGTTCCATCTCGACCTCGTCCAGCACCCCGGCGCGGACGATCTCGCGGCCGAGGAAGAGGTTGCCGACGACGTCGAGGTTGTCGCACAGCGCGAGGTCCTGGTAGACGGTCGCGATGCCCAGTTCCTGGGCGGCGTGCGGCCGGTCGACGGTGACGGGCCGGCCCTCCCACTCGATGACGCCGTCGTCGGCGGGGCCCACTCCGGCGATGGTCTTGACGAGGGTGGACTTGCCGGCGCCGTTGTCGCCGACCAGGGCGACCACCTCGCCGGGGTGGATCTCCAGCTCTACGTCGGTGAGCGCCTGGACGGCACCGAACCGCTTGGAGATTCCGCGCAACGCCAGCACGGGCGTAGCGGACACGTGAATCATCTCCTTCACCGCCCCGAGGGGGCGGCAGCCTGGGGGCCTACTTCAGTCCGGCCTGGTCGCACTGCGCCTTGTACTTCTCGGTGCAGATCTCGTTCAGGGTGAAGAAGCCCTCCTTGCCGACGTACTGGCCGATGTCCGCCTTGGTCAGCGCGAAGGGGGTGACGATGATGGCGGGGATCTTCTTCTGGGTGCCGCTGTCGACGGTGGTCTTGGCGACCGCGTCGGTGCCCTTGCCCTTGGCCAGGGCGACGGCCAGCTCGGCGGCAGCGTCGGCCTCGGGCTTGTACGGCTTGTAGACGCTCATGAACTGCTCGTCGGAGAGGATCCGCTGCACGGCGGAGAGCTCGGCGTCCTGGCCGGTGACGGGCGGGAGCTTGTCGAAGCCGGCGCTCTTGAGGGCGGTGATGATGCCGCCGGCCATGCCGTCGTTGGCGGAGTAGACGCCGACGATGTTGTCCTTGCCCAGCGAGGAGATGGCGCCCTTCATGTTCTCGTTGGCGTTCTCCGGCTTCCACTCCTTGGTGTCGTACTCCTTGCCGACCTCGACCTTGCCGTCGAGCACGGAGTGGGCGCCGTCCTTGTACATCTTGGCGTTGGGGTCGGTGACCGCGCCGTTCATCATCACGATCTTGCCCTTGGAGGCGTTGTCGCCGAGCTCCTTGAGCAGGGACTCGCCCTGGATCTTGCCGACGCGCTCGTTGTCGACGGAGGTGTAGGCCTTGACCGGGCCCTCGGCCAGGCGGTCGTAGGCGACGACGGGAATGCCCTTGTCGTTGGCCTTCTTGACCGAGCTGGCGATCGACTTCGCGTCCACCGCGTCGACGATCAGCGCGTCGACCTTCTTGGTGATCATGGTGTCGACCTGCTGCTGCTGGACGGAGGCGTCCTGCTTGGCGTTCTCGTAGAGGACGACGGCGTCCGCCCCCGCCAATTCCTTGATCTTCTTCTCGATCAGCGGCTTGTCGAACCGCTCGTACCGCGCGGTCTGGTTCTCGGGGAGCAGAAGGCCGATGGTCAGCGGGCCCTTCTTGTCCTTTTTCTGCTCCCCGTTGTCGCCGGCTTCCTTGGCGCTGCCACAGGCGGCGAGAGCGGTGGCCATGGAAACGGCGGCCATGGCCACACCGGCACGACGCAGATGCGAATTCATGATGCAGATACCTCCCTGACGAGGCCGCGTCGTTGCGGCCGAGGTGGCTGGAAGTCAACTCGGCCGCCAAGGAAGCGTCAAGAAGTAAATTCTTAACGAGATGGCAACGATGCCATTCGTTATCTGCGTGAACTCAAGAGCGCCACACGGGAAACGGGCGAATGCCCTATCGGTTCACCGTCGGGGCAGGTGCGGGCAGTGTCTCGTCCAGCAATGACGAATCGCCCATTTCGCTGAGGACGAGCGCCAGGGCGCCCAGCACCTCGGCCCGGCCGCCCAGCGCTCCGGGGACGACCTCCAACTGGCGGGCGGCGCTCGGGATCGCGTACCGCGAGACGGACTCGCGGATGGGCGCGAGCACCAGCTCGCCGGAGTCGGCGAGGTCGCCGCCGAGCACGACGCGGCTGGGGTTCAGCAGGTTGCACAGGTTGGCCACGCCGCTGCCGATGTACCGGCCGACGTCCGAGATGACCCGCCGGCAGCCCGGGTCCCCCTCCCGCGCGAGCCGCACCATCCGCGCCACGGTCAGGTCGGTGCCGTGGGCCGAGTGGAGCAGCGGCAGGACGTAGCGGGCCGCGGTGAAGGTCTCCAGGCAGCCGCGGTTGCCGCACCGGCAGACGGGGCCGGACTCGTCCAGGGTGATGTGGCCGATCTCGCCGGCGGTGCCGCCGGGGCCGCGGTAGATCTGCCCGTTGATCACCAGGCCGGCGCCCACGCCGCTGGCGACCTTGATGTACGCCAGGTCCCTGGCCCCCCGGCCGGCGCCCCAGACCAGCTCGCCGAGGGCGCCGAGGTTGGCGTCGTTGTCGACGTGGACCGGCACGTTCAAGCGGCCGGCGAGCTCGTCGCGGGGGTTGGTGCCCGCCCAGCCCGGCAGGATCGCGGTGGAGCCGAGCACCCCGGACTCCACGTCGATCGGGCCCGGGACGCCCAGCCCCACTCCGACGATCTTGTCCGGGCTGATCCCCGTCGCCTTGACCAGGCTGGTGACCAGGTGTTCCGCGCGCGCCAGGCCCTGGGTGGCGGAGGCGTCCACGTCCAGCGGCTCGGCCTCCTCGGCCAGCACCCGGTGGGCGAGGTTGCCGATGGCGACCCGCAGGTGGGTGTGGCCGAAGTCCACCCCCACGACGATGCCCGCGTCGCCGGAGAGCGAGACGCTGCGCGCCCGCCGGCCGCCGGAGGAGGTGGGGGTGACCTCGACCGTTCCGCCGTCCTTGAGCTCCCGGACGATATTGGAGACCGTGGCGGCCGACAGCCCGGTGGTCCGGGCGATCTCGGCCTGGGTGAGCGACCCCGCCATGCGCACCGCGCGCACGACCCGCTCCAGGTTGGCCCGGTGCAGCGACGACTGCGACCCCGGAGTCTCCACGCCCATCCACTCCCGCCTCACCGGGACGGCACGACGGCCGCCCCGAGGGCCGGGCTGCAGCTCTGGAGCCCGGCCATCCATACAACATGTGAACTCTTAAGCTCGCCTCACGGCTTGCACCACGTCAAGGGCTTGACGCCGATCCCGGCCACGGCACCGTTGCCTCAGCGAGACCTTCCGGGCCCCTCCAGGGGCTCCCGGCGACCTTGCGCCGACCCCATATCGTACGGAGCGGACCATTGCCCCGTACGCCGAGGGTGGGCGCGCACCGGCCGGGCGCGGTAGCTCGAACGGGCGAATCCGACCCCCGCCGCTCCACCGCCCGACGGATCTGGTCATGTCCGCACTCAAGCCGTTGTGCGGCATGTTCATCCGACATAACCACCGGCGGCGCCGGCCGCCCGGCCCCCGGCCGGCGCGCCGCGCCCCGGCGCACTGCCCGATAGTTGGGGGCTTCCGCGGCAAGAACGAACGGAGAGCGGAGCATGTGCGAGGACCCTCAACTGGCCACCGCCGACTGGTGGTACACACTCCGGATCCCGGCGCAGCCCTGGATGATCGGCATCGTCCGCAACGCGCTGCGCCTCGCGCTGGGCCGGCACGGCCGCCACGACCTGGCCGACACCGCCTGCCTGCTCGCCACGGAGCTGGTCACCAACGGCGTGGTGCACGCCAAGTCCCCGGTGACGGTCCACCTCAGCTGCCGCTCCCGGACCCTGCACGTGGCCGTCCACGACACGGGCTCGAAGGCCCCGGCCCGGCGCAGCGCGGGCGCGGGCGACGAGTCGGGGCGGGGGCTGGCCCTGATCGACAGCTGCGCCACGGCCTGGGGGGTGGCCCCCGCCGCGCACGGCGGGGGCAAGGCGGTCTGGTTCACCCTGGCCTGAGCGGGCCCGGCCGGGCCCGGGACTACTTGAGCGCGCCGGCCGTCAGCCCCGCCTGGACCTGCCGCTGGAAGACGATGTACGCGGCGAGGACCGGCAGCATGGCCATGACCAGGCCCGCGAAGAGCCCGGACCAGTCGCCCTTGTACCCCTGGCTGACCGCGAGCGCGACCAGTCCCTGCGGCAGCAGCTTCTTGTCCTCGTCGCCGACGTTGAGGACCGTGGGCAGGAGGTACTGGTTCCACTGGCCGAGGAAGTTGAAGATCCCGACGCTGATCAGGCCCGGCTTGGCCATGGGCAGCATCACCTGGAAGAAGGTGCGGGTGTGCGAGGCCCCGTCGATCAGGGCCGCCTCGGCGACGGAGGTGGGCAGCGTCCGGAAGAAGCCGCTGAGGAAGAAGATCGTGAACGGTAGCGAGTAGGCGATGTAGACCAGGATCAGCCCGTGGTAGGTGTCGAGCAGCTGCATGTTCTTCATCACGAAGAACAGCGGTACGAGCGCCAGGATGACGGGGAAGCTCATCCCGCCGACGAAGAGGAAGTAGACGAAGCGGTTGCCGGGGAAGTCGAAGCGGGCCAGTACGTAGGCGGCCATCGAGCCCAGCAGCATGGTGCCGGCGAGCGAGCCGGCCACCACGACGACGGAGTTGAGGAAGTACTCGCCCATGTGGGCCTGCGACCAGGCCCGGCTCCAAGCGCCGAAGTGCAGGCCGGACGGCAGCGCCCAGGGCGAGGTGAAGATCTCCCTGTCCGTCTTGAAGGCGCTCATCACCGCCCACAGCAGCGGCAGGGTGACCATCAGGGCCCACAGCACGAGGACGCCGTGCGAGAAGACGTTGAGGACCGTCCCCTCGCTGCCCATGCGCCCGCGGGTCGCCCCGGCGGCGGTCCTGTCGGCGGGCGGGGTCGCGGTGCCGTTCCCCTCCGTGGGGTCCGTGGTGACTGCCATCAGTACTCCAGCCGCTCGCGCCGGCCGAGTTTCATGACGAGGCCCGCGAAGATCAGGGTGACGATGAGCAGGGCGACGCCCAGGGTCGTCGCGTATCCGGCCTGCCCGTCCCGGAACGCCTTGGTGTAGAGGTAGAAGGACAGGACCTCGGTGGAGTAGTCCGGTCCGCCCGGCCCCACGGTCATGATCTGGACGACGGCGAACGAGTCGAGCGCCATGATGCCCATGTAGACCCAGCCGGTCTGGACGGTGTCCCACAGCAGCGGCAGCGTGATCCGGAAGAAGGTCTGGATGCGGTTGGCGCCGTCCAGCAGGGCGGCCTCGTAGAAGTCCTTCGGAATGGAGCTCATGCCGGCCGAGAACAGCACGACGTAGAAGCCGACGTTGCTCCAGACCATCACCGCCATGACGCACCACAGCGCGAGGGAGGGGTCGCCCAGCCATTCGGGCCGCACCGAGTCCAGGCCGATCGCGCTCAGGAAGGAGTTCAGGGCGCCGCTGTTGGGGTTGTAGGCGAACTGGAAGAGCAGGGCGACGATGGCGATCGAGAGCACCTGCGGGAAGAAGTAGACGATTTTGTAGAAGCTCGAGCCGCGGACCCCGGCCACCGCCGCGTTCTTCCTGCGGCGGCCGCCGAGATTGAGCATGAAGGCGAAGAACAGCCCGAGCCCGAGCGTCACCAGCGGCAATATCAGCAACAGCAGGACGTTGTGGCCCACGGATTTCCAGAACACGTCGTCGTTCCAGAGCCGTTGGTAGTTCTCGAATCCCGTCACCTTGAAGTCGGGGCTCAGTCCGGTCCAGTCGGTGAAGGAGTAGTAGACGGCCTGGACGAACGGCGAGATGACGAAGATGCCGTAGATCGTCAGGGGCAGGATCAAGAACCCCGCGATGAAGCGGTACTTACCGTGCTGCATGGCCGCCACCGCTCACTTGTGCTTGTACTTCTTGACGGCGCTGTCCTTGGCGGTCTCGTCGGCATATCGCTGGATCTTGCTGATCGCCTCGTCGGGCGTCAGCCGTCCGGCCATCATCTCGCCGAGCGCCCCGACGCCGATCTTCTCCTTCTGCAGCGCGACGTACCAGTCCTGGATCCGGGGGTTGACGACGTTCTTGCCGGCCTTGGTGAGCGCCTCCTGGGAGGAGGCGAGGCCCGGCGGGAGGGAGAGGCCTTCGGTGCCGCCGTTGAGCGAGGTGAGCGAGGAGACGGACTTGATGAAGTTCTGCGAGGACTTCCTTCCCAGCATGGTGCGCAGCAACTCCATGCCGCCCTGGGGGTTCTTGGCGTTCTTCGGCACGATGAAGGGCTCGCCGCCGGAGGCCCAGAGGGTGCCGAAGGGCAGCTTGTCGCCGCTCTTGTCGAGGCTGGAGGGGGCCGCGACCGCCATCTGGAAGTCCTTGGGGGTGGTCTTCTTCGACTCGTTCTCCACCCAGGAGCCGTTGGGGATGAACAGGGCCTTGCCCTCGTTCCAGGCGGTCTGCGACTCGATGTGGGTCAGGCCCGGGGTGCCCTGGAGGATGTAGCCCTTCTTGTAGAGCTCGTAGTACGCCTCGAAGGCCGACTTCACGGCCGGGTCCTTCCAGGCGTTGGGCTCCAGGTTGTCGATCCTGGTCAGCACCTCCACGCCGCCGATCTTGGCGATGAAGGGGTAGAGGCTGAACGGCAGGTAGTACGGGTGCTTGCCCGCGTACGTCCAGCCGGCGATGCCCTTCTTCTTCGCGGCCTCGCAGACCTTGAGCATCTCGTCCCAGGTCTCGGGGTACTGCGCGTCGAGCTTCTGCAGGTTCGTCCTCGAGTACCAGACGCCGTAGACGGTGTAGGCGTAGTACAGGATCCAGGTCTCGCTGCCGTCGAACTGGCCCATCTCCACCACGCCCGGGCGCAGGGTCTCGCGTACCTTCCGGGACGGGTCGTCGTAGGAGGGCGCGTCCAGCAGGGCGTTGAGATCGGTCAGCTGCTTCTTGCCGACCAGGGTGCCCATGTCCATCTGCTTGGCGCCGGAGTTGTCGATGAGGTCGGGCGGGGTGCCGCCGTTGAAGCGGGGCTGGAGCTGGGTCTGGATCTCCTGGGTGGCGGAGTGCTTGACCGTGGACTTCGGGAAGGCCTTCTGGTACTCGGCCTCGGCGTCCTTGGCGTACTGCTGGCCGAAGCCGCCGTCGAAGATGACGACGTCGAGCGGTGCGCTCTCGTTGA
This sequence comes from Streptomyces sp. NPDC021096, assembly GCF_040641275.1. Lineage (NCBI taxonomy): Bacteria > Bacillati > Actinomycetota > Actinomycetes > Kitasatosporales > Streptomycetaceae > Streptomyces > Streptomyces sp. NPDC021096. Next base: position 20,796 of record NZ_JBFADG010000006.1, read on the forward strand.
CCGCGAGCGGGTTCTTCTCGCTCTTCTTGCCCTTGTCGACCTGCTTGCCGCCGTCGCCGCTGTCGCCGCTCGCACAGGCGCTCAGCGCGCTCATCGTCGGCACCGCGATCAGGCCGATGGCCGCCGCCCGCTTGATCAGGTCGCGCCGGCTGAATTCCGGGGTGGATCCCATGCTCAAGTCCTCGCCTTCTCCAGGACTCAGGCGGTGTGGCGGTCTCCCCTAGCGAACTCGCCGACGGCGAAGGGCCCGACACCGCGGGTCAGTTGAAGCGTGGTGCTGGGTGTGCGCCGGGGCGAGGTCCCCCGCGACGATGCCGGCCGCCGCGCTCCCCCGGGTCCGCGGGGCGCATGACGAGCGCCCCGGACGCCGACAGGTATAGTCCACTCCGATCAACTGGGCAAGATCGAAGCGGCTTTGACCCTCAGTCTTTCCCGAGTTGAGACCTCGCGCCGGCCCCGGCGGGCGGCTGTGGCGCCATGGCGTCCGGCAGGTGCGCCGCGCCCGGCCCGCGCGGCCGACCGGACGCGGGCGCGCCGCGCGACACCAGCCCCGAGACCCTTGACACCACTGGTGTCTCACGCCCTACTTAACACTGCGCGACTCGGGTGACAACGTTGTCGGATTCGGTGGGCTTCGAGGCTTCGTGGAGGCAGCTTCGTGGAGAGGCAAGGGATGCGACTCAGGCTCGGAAACCGCCGCCGAGGGCGCCGATGGGCCCGCCCCGCGGCCCTCCTCCTGGCCACCGTAATGGTGACGACGGCTCAGGTCACGCAGGGCGGAGCCGTGTCGGCGGGCCCTCCGGGGCCCGGAGCTGCGGCGAGCGAGCGCTTCGCCTCGTCCTTCGAGGCGGGCGAGCCGCAGCCCGATTGGCGCAACGCCGTCGAGACCGGCCCCGACGGACGCAGACGCTCCGCGGGGGTCGACGGCGACGACACCAGCGGCATCCCCGGCAATGTCACCGACCGGGTCACCGCCGTCCGCGCCAGCGGCGAGCACGCCGAGGCGGGGGAGGTGAAGGAGAACCTGATCGACGGGGAGAGCGCGACCAAATGGCTCGACTTCGAGCGGGCCGCCTGGCTGGAATTCGAGCTGGCCCAGCCGGTCAAGGCCGTGCGCTACGCCCTGACCTCCGCGAACGACGCCCCCGGCCGGGACCCCCGGGACTGGACGCTCAAGGGCTCCGACGACGGAAAGAACTGGACGACCCTCGACTCCCGCCGGGACCAGAGCTTCGAAAGGCGCCTGCAGACCCGGGAGTTCTCCTTCGAGGGCACCACCGCCTACCGGCAGTACCGCCTGGAGATAACCCGTAACAGCGGCGAGCCCGTCCTGCAGCTCGCCGAGGTGCAGCTGGCCACGGGCGGCAACGGCACTCCCCCGCCCCCCGACATGCGCAGCCACGTCGACCGGGGCCCGACCGGCTCCCCCACCGCCAAGGCCCGCGTGGGCTTCACCGGCACCCACGCGCTGCGCTACGGGGGCGTGCACCAGGCCACCGGGCGCGGCTACTCGTACAACAAGGTCTTCGGCGTACGCACCAAGGTCACGCCGAGGACCCTGCTGTCGTACAAGGTCTTCCCCTCCATGCCCGAGCGGGACGCCCGCTACCCGGCCACCCATGTCTCGATCGACCTCGCCTTCACCGACGGCACCTACCTCAGCGACCTGGGCGCCGTCGATCAGCACGGCGCGCGGCTGACCCCGCAGGGCCAGGCCGCCTCCCGGACGCTCTACGTCAATCAGTGGAACAACAAGGAGTCGCACATCGGGGCCGTCGCCGCCGGCAAGACCGTCGAGCGCGTCCTGATCGCCTACGACTCCCCGGTCGGCCCCGCGAAGTTCCGGGGCTGGGTGGACGACATCTCGCTCGCCCCGGCCCCCCGCGAGAAGGCCCCGGCCCACCCGGCGGACTGGGCCCTCACCACGCGCGGCACCCACTCCAGCTCGAACTTCTCGCGCGGCAACACCTTCCCGGCCACCGCCGTCCCGCACGGCTTCACCTTCTGGACCCCCCTCACCAACGCGGGCTCCATGGACTGGCTCTACCAGTACGCGGCCACCAACAACCCCGACAACCTCCCCACCGTCCAGGCCTTCGGCGCGAGCCATCAGCCGAGCCCCTGGATGGGCGACCGGCAGACCTTCCAGGTCATGCCCTCGGTGGCCCCGGACATCCCCTCCGCCTCACGCTCCGCACGCGCCCTCCCCTTCCGGCACTCCCGCGAAATCGCCCGGCCGCACTACTACGGCGTCACCTTCGAGAACGGCCTGAAGGCCGAGATCGTCCCCAGCGACCACGCCGCGATGATGCGTTTCACCTTTCCGGGCGACAATGCCAGCGTCATCCTTGACAACGTCAAGAACAAGGGCGGTCTGACCCTCGACCCGGCCGGCAGGTCCTTCACCGCCTATTCCGACGTCCGGAGCGGACTGTCCAAGGGCGCCGGCCGCCTCTTCGTCTACGGCGTCTTCGACTCGCCCGTCACCGCGGGCGGCAAGGTCAAGGGGGACGCCGGGGGCGACGCCGCCGACGGCGTGACCGGCTATCTGCGCTTCGCGCCGGCCCGGGCCCGTACCGTCACCCTGCGCATCGCGACCTCCCTCATCGGCGTCGACCAGGCGAAGGCCAACCTGGAGCAGGAGATCCCGGCGAGCACCTCCTTCGGCAGCGTCCACGACCGCGCCCGCGCCGCGTGGGACGCCATCCTCGGCCGCGTCGAGGTCGAGGGCGCGAGCCGCGACCAGCTCACCACCCTCTACTCCAGCCTCTACCGCCTGTACCTGTATCCCAACTCCGGCCACGAGAACACCGGCACGGCGCGGCGCCCACGCCTGCGTTACGCCAGCCCCTTCTCACCGCCGGCGGGCGAGGACACCCCGACGACGACCGGCGCGAGGATCATCGACGGGCAGGTGTACGTCAACAACGGCTTCTGGGACACCTACCGCACCGCCTGGCCCGCCTACTCCCTCCTCACCCCCAAGCTGGCCGGCAAGCTGGTCGACGGGTTCGTCCAGCAGTACAAGGACGGCGGCTGGATCTCCCGCTGGTCCTCCCCCGGCTACGCCGACCTGATGACGGGCACCAGCTCGGACGTCGCCTTCGCCGACGCCCACGTCAAGGGCGTCGCCTTCGACGCCGAGGCGGCGTACGAGGCCGCGCTGAAGAACGCGACCGTCGCCCCCGACGACCCCGGCACCGGCCGCAAGGGCATGGAGACCTCCGTCTTCCTCGGCTACACGAGCACCAGGATCCGCGAGGGCACGTCCTGGGCGCTGGAGGGCTACCTCAACGACTTCGGCCTGGCGAGGATGGGCCAGGCCCTCTACCAACGGACGCACAAGCCCCGCTACCGCGAGGAGTCCGCCTACTTCCTCAACCGCGCCCGCGGCTACGTCAAGCACTTCGACTCCCGGATCGGCTTCTTCCAGGGCAAGGACGAGAGCGGCGCCTGGCGGCTCGGACCGGACTCCTACGACCCCCGCGTCTGGGGCCACGACTACACCGAGGCCAACGGCTGGAACTTCGCCTTCACCGCCCCCCAGGACACCCGCGGCCTCGCCAACCTCTACGGCGGCCGTACGGGCCTGGCGAAGAAGCTCGACGCCTACTTCTCCACGCCCGAGACGGGCGACCCGGAGTTCGCGGGCTCCTACGGCGGCGTCATCCATGAGATGACGGAGGCCCGGGACGTCCGCATGGGCATGTACGGCCACAGCAATCAGCCCTCCCACCACGTCGCCTACCTCTACGACGCCGCCGGGCAGCCGTGGAAGACCCAGGAGAAGGTCCGCGAGGTCCTCTCCCGGCTCTACCTCGGCAGCGAGATCGGCCAGGGCTACCCGGGCGACGAGGACAACGGCGAGATGTCGGCCTGGTACGTCTTCGGCGCGCTCGGCTTCTACCCGCTGGTGATGGGCCAGGGCGAGTACGCGGTCGGCGCCCCCTTGTTCACCAAGGCCACCGTCCACCTGGACAACGGCCGCGACCTGGTGGTCAAGGCCCCCCGCAACAGCGCCCGCAACCTCTACGTCCAGTCCCTCCGCGTCAACGGCCGCTCCTGGGACTCCACCGCCCTCCCCCACTCCCTCCTGGCCAAGGGCGCCACCCTGGAGTTCGCCATGGGCCCGAGGCCGTCGTCCTGGGGCACGACCGAAAGGGCCGCCCCCACCTCGATCACCCAGGACGACAAGGTCCCCTCCCCCCTGTCGGACGTCACCCTCCCCGGCGACTCGGCCCTGACGGACGACCACTCCCGCACGGACGCCCCCCTCACGACGACCGACCTCCCCCTGACATCACCCTCATCCCGGGTGACGACCTACACCCTCACCTCCTCGGACCGCACGAAGGCCCCGACCGCCTGGGTCCTGCGCGGCTCCACGGACGGCACCCACTGGACCGACCTCGACCACCGCACGGGCGAATCCTTCACCTGGAACCGCCAGACCCGCCCCTTCGAGGTCCGGGCACCGGGGGCGTACCGGCACTACCGGCTGGAGGCGCTGGGGAGTTCGGGGGGCTCGGGGGGATCGGGGAGCGAGGCGAGGCTGGCGGAGGTGGAGCTGTTGGGGACGCCGGGTTGAGCCGGGGGGGGGCATTACATGGGGATTCTCTTCGGCCGTAAGCGCGGGCGGGCGCTGTCGGGCGTCGTCAGCGCCACCGCGATAGCCGCCGCCCTGGCCGGCCTCACCGCCGGAACGGCGGCCGCCGACAGCCCGGCAGGCGGACAGATCACTCCGAAGCCCGTGGCGGCGTCGGCCAACGCTCCCCAATTCCCGCTGTTCGCGGTCAACCGCGACGGAGACGTCTACAACTACCAGCCGAACGGCCGGGGCGGTTTCGAGGACCGCGAGACCTACGGCTTCTTCGGTTCGCCGCGCGTCTCGGACACCGCCACCGTCGACCACGACCGCAACGGTGAGATGGATGGCTAGTACCACCAGGGCAGTGACAACAGCCTGCTGGACTACCGCGGTGCCCTCGGCAACAAGGTGATCGGCCCCGGCTGGGACGTCTACAACCGTGTCCTCTGCCCCGGCGACCTCGGCGCCTCGATCCAGTCCGACCTCCTGGCCCGTGACAAGTCGGGCGTGCTGTGGCTCTACCCGGCCCGTCCGGACGCCACCCTGGAGGACCCCTACCGCGTCGGCCCCGGTTGGGACCAGTACACCGACATCACCGGCAAGGGTGACCTCAATGGCGACGGCAAGGCCGACATCGTCGCCAAGGACCGCGACGGCGGCCTCTGGCTCTACAAGGGCACTGGCAACTCCACGTCTCCATTCACCGACCGCGTCAAGGTCGGCGGCGGCTGGAACCAGTACGACAAGCTCGTGAGCACGGGCGACGTCGACAAGGACGGCCGCAGCGACCTACTCGCCCGCGACAAGTCCGGCGTCCTGTGGCTCTACAAGGGCAACGGCAACGCCACCGACCCCTTCGGCAACCGCACGAAGATCGGTGGCGGCTGGGACCAGTACCGCATGATGTGCTGATCCCACAGCGCCCCCGAGCACGTGGGACACGCTTTTCCGCCACCTTCCTGAAGTGGCGGAAAAGCGCTGTGTAATGATCCGGGGAATCCAGCGGCGCCCGTCGAGGGCGCCGCTTCTCGTCCCTCCCTTTTGGAGAACTACGTGGCCCTTTCCTCCGGCCGCAAGCGCGGGCGCGCCCTGTCGCGTCTCGCCACCGCGGCGATAGCCGCCGCACTGGTCGGTACCACCGCCGGTACCGCATCCGCCGCCCCCACCGCCGCGGTGCCCAGCTTCCCGCTGATGGCGGCCAAGTCGTCCGGCGAGCTCTACGAGTACCAGCCCAACGGTCTGGGCGGCTTCGGCGACCGCAAGCTGGTCGACAACGAGTGGACCGATGTCACCGCGACCATGCAGACCGACCAGGACCAGAACGGCAGCGCGGACCACGCGTACCTCCGGCTGTCCGACGGCTCCCTGGGCTTCGCCGACACCACGGACCAAGCCGGCGAGTCGGACGCCGTCTACGTCGGCGGCGGCTGGAACATCTACGACCGCCTCCTCTCCCCGGGCAACCTCGGCGGCACCAAGGAGCCCGACGTCCTCGCCCGCGACAAGTCCGGCGTGCTCTGGATCTACCAGGGGCGCCCGGACGGCACCCTGAGCGACCGCTACCGCGTCGGCCCCGGCTGGGACATGTTCACCGACATGGCCGGCCGCGGCGACCTCAACGGCGACGGCAAGACCGACATCGTCGCCAAGGACAAGGCGGGCGTCCTCTGGTTCTACAAGGGCACCGGCAACTACCAGAGCCCGTTCGAAGGCCGCGTCAAGGTCGGCAGCGGCTGGAACATCTTCAACACCCTCGTCTCCAGCGGTGACGTGAACGGCGACGGCCGCAGCGACATGCTCGCCCGCGACACCGCCGGCGTCCTGTGGCTCTACAAGGGCAACGGCAACGCCACCGACCCCTTCGAGAGCCGCGTCCGCATCGGCGGCGGCTGGGGCCAGTACAACAACTTCTTCTAAACCGGACGGGCCGCACCCTCGAGGGGTGCGGCCCGCCTTCTTGTGAAGATCCTGTGCAATGATCCAGGAATCTCGCGGCGTCCCCGACCAGGGGCGCCGCGATCTTTCACATCGGCATAGGAGAACTACGTGGGGAATCTTCCGGGCCGCAAGCGCGGACGCGCTCTGTCCCGCCTCGCCACCGCGGCGATAGCCGCCGCACTGCTCGGCACGACCGCCGGCACGGCTGTCGCTGACACCCCGGCACCCGCCACCCCGTCGACGCAGAAGGCCGCCGAGGCCGGCGTCCGGACGCAGGCCGCCCCGCAGGCAGCCGTCTCACAGCCGCGGGCCGACGCCCCTGTCTTCCCGCTGACGGTCGCCGACCGGTCCGGCGACGTCTACATGTACAAGGCCGACGGTCAGGGCGCACTCGGCGACCGCAGCCCGCGCGTCATCACCGGCTGGCAGATCATGGCCGGGGCCACGCGCGTCGACCACAACCAGGACGGCTTCCCCGACGGCCTCTACAGCCAGGCCAAGACTGGCACGCTGTACTACAACAACGGCGTCAGCCCACAGACCGTGACCATCGGCGGCGGCTGGGACATCTACGACCGCATCATGTCCCCGGGCAACCTCGGTGGCGCCGGCGAGTCCGACATCCTCGCCCGCGACAAGTCGGGCGTGCTGTGGATCTACCTCGCCCACCCGGACGGCACCCTCAGCGACCGATACCGCGTCGGCCCCGGCTGGGACATCTACACCGACATCGCCGGCCGCGGCGACCTCAACGGCGACGGCAAGGCCGACATGGTCGCCAAGGACAAGTCCGGCGTCCTGTGGTTCTACAAGGGCACCGGCGACTACAAGGACCCCTTCGCCAGCCGCGTCAAGGTCGGCCCCGGCTGGGACATCTACGACACCCTCGTGTCCATCGGCGACATGAACTCCGACGGCCGCAGCGACATGCTCGCCCGCGACAAGACCGGCGTCCTGTGGCTCTACAAGGGCAACGGCAACGCCACCGACCCCTTCGAGAACCGCACGAAGATCGGCGGCGGCTGGGACCAGTACAGCACGATGTTCTGATCCGGGTTCTGATCCGGCCGCATGACGTCACGGCGAAGGGCCGCACCCCCGGGTGCGGCCCTTCCGCTTGCCCGGCGGCCCCTACCGCCGCATCGTTCTCCAGGCGAGGCGCACCAACCCCCGCACCACCGGCACCAGCGCCAACGCCAACCCCGCAATCGGCAGGACGAGCAGCAGGCTCTGCAGGCAAGCCGAGGTCACGCCAAGAACGGGGTTACCCGTAGCCGTGGCGGTCTCCATCAGGAAATTGATCTTCTGCCAGTCCGCCCGGAGCAGTTGGGGCAGATGGACGAGCACCATGCCCAACTGGAGGAGGAGCACCGGGATCAGGAACATGACCCAGACGGCGACGACGATCTGCGGCCGCCGTTTGAGGGCCCGGAGCCGTTCGTCCTGTGGGCGGCGGAGCAGGAACCTCTGGAGGATGGGGCCGATGTATTTGAAGAGGTCGGGGATGCCGATCAGGTCCGCGACGATGTAGTAGCCGTCGAACCGCAGCGTGGGGAGAAGCTGCTGGATCATCTCGAGGTGGACGCAGAAGATGGCCACCAGGAGGGGCTGGAAGCCGGTCGCCCCGTAGGCGGCGATCAGGGCCAGGGCGAAGAGCGCGTTGAAGTAGACGCCGCCCAGGTCGGTCCGGATGCGGCCCGCGCGGCCCAGCCGGTAGGAGTTGGTGATGTCGGTGTAGAAGGCGGGCCACACGAGGTAGATGCCGCATCCCATGGCGCCGGGACGCACCCCTCCGTAGCGGCACGCCGCACCGTGGCCCATTTCGTGGAACGCGCAGGAGGCGATGGCCAGGAAGACGACGAGCAGCACGTTGGCCGGGGAGAAGAGCACTGATCGCAGCGCGGCACCGGTGTCCTGGGTCGCCCACAGCCATGCCTCGCAGCCCACGAACGCACCGAGAGCGCCGGCCGCCACCAGGGGGCGGAACAGCCAGGCGAAAAGGCCGGAGAGGAACCAGGTCACCTGCTCCGGCACCACCGCCAGCCGGAACCGGAAGGCAAGGAACGGGTCGCTTCTCACGATGGGCGGAGGCGGCGAGCCGTCGCTGTGGGTGGTGACGCCGAGAGGGGCGAGCTTTTTGTCGACGAGGAACGCGACGTGTTCCTCGGTGAATTGGCGGCCGCTCTCGCGGGAGAGTTCGGCGGCCACGCGCACCATGACCGGTTCCCGCTCGCAGTCCTGGTGGTGCCGGTCGTCCAGCGCCCGTACGACCTGGTAGAGCAGGGGCGGGAGCCGGACGATCTGGCCGTCCGGGCGGCAGACCAGGTGGGGCGGCTCACGGTAGCCGGAGTCCTCGAACTCGCCGACCAATTCGATGCCGGCCACCAGCGCGGGCTCCCCCACCCGCCCGGCTTCGTCGGTGCGCGAGGCGGATGGCAGTGACATGGGCGCTCTCCGTGGGATGGCTGGCGGACGGCCCGCGCGGTGGCGGGGAAGGACCGGAGGGATCCCGGCCCTTCCCCGGGCGCGTACGGCGAGCCGCTAGGCGATCAGTGGCTGGAGACGGCCGCCGGGACGCAGTGCAGGCCGGTGGCGGGGTTCTGGGAGTGCAGGCTGAGCGAGCTCAGCAGGCCGGCGGGCTGCTGCCGGTCCACGGACTGGCAGGCCGACAGCATCGTGGTGCCGTGGTCGGACGCCGGCGGGGCGTACACGCCGCCGCCCGAGGCCGCCGCGGAGCTGCTGGCTCCGGCACCGGCGCCCGCGCCGCCGGCGGGATCACCCGGCCCGGCGAGGCCGAGCGGAGTGGCGATGATGCCCATGACGGTCCGCTCGGGCAGCACCTCGCCCGCGATGGTGTCGAGTTCCTCGAAGCTGATGGCGTTTTCCATGTCCGTACCCCTTCTAGAAAAGCGGCGGTCAGCGGCTGGAGATGGCCGCAGGAATACACGTGGTGCTGTAACCGGGGTTGCTGGAAGCGAGTCCCAGCGCAATGAGCAGGGGAGAGTTGCCCGCGTTCTGCCGGTATTGACAGGCGTAGGCCACCGTCGTTCCGTGGTCCGTTTTCACGAGCGTCGGATACACGGGTTGCTCGGTGCCCGTGGTGCCTGCCGCCGACAGCACACTCGACAGCGCGATCCGCGGGGGAAGCTCCTCACCGCACAGCCGGCCGAGTTCGCCGAAGGTCACGGCGGTTCCCATCGCTCACCCCTCCCTCTGGGACGACACCTCGCGTCGTCCCGGGCGGGAGCCTAACCAGGAGCGGAATACGCAACACCTCTCCAACCCCCTGATCACCCGGTCGTGTTGGGGGGTGGCACAAGAAGGTGCAAGGGGAACGCACGCCCGCCCGCGCGGCCGGAACGGTTCCTCTGAAGCAGGGAGCAGGGAGCAGGGAGCAGGGAGCAGGGCCCTGCACGCGGAAGGGCCGCACCCCGTACGAGACGGGGTGCGGCCCTCAACCGCTCGGCTGTGCCGCCGGAACCGCTTACTTGCGGATCAGCGAGCGCAGCACGTACTGCATGATGCCGCCGTTGCGGTAGTAGTCCGCCTCACCCGGGGTGTCGATGCGGACGACCGCGTCGAACTCCACGCCGGTGTCGGTGGTGACCTTGACCGTGCGGGGCGTGCGGCCCTCGTTGAGCTCGGTCACACCGGTGAAGGCGAAGGTCTCCTCGCCGGTCAGGCCCAGGGACTCGGCCGAGGCGCCCTCGGGGAACTGCAGGGGCAGGACGCCCATGCCGATGAGGTTCGAGCGGTGGATGCGCTCGTAGGACTCGGCGATGACGGCCTTGACGCCGAGCAGCGCGGTGCCCTTGGCGGCCCAGTCGCGGGACGAGCCGGAGCCGTACTCCTTGCCGGCCAGGACGACCAGCGGGATGCCCTGCTCGATGTAGTTGCGCGAGGCGTCGTAGATGAACGACACCGGCGCGTCCGCCTGGGTGAAGTCGCGGGTGAAGCCGCCCTCGGTGCCCGGCGCGATCTGGTTGCGCAGGCGGATGTTGGCGAACGTACCGCGGATCATGACCTCGTGGTTGCCACGGCGCGAGCCGTAGCTGTTGAAGTCACGACGCTCGACACTGTGCTCGGTGAGGTACTTGCCGGCCGGGGTGTCGGCCTTGATGGCACCGGCCGGGGAGATGTGGTCGGTGGTGACCGAGTCGCCCAGCTTCGCCAGCACGCGGGCACCGGTGATGTCGGTGACCGGGGTGGTGTCCATCGTCATGCCCTCGAAGTACGGGGGCTTGCGGACGTAGGTGGACTCGGTGTCCCACTCGAAGGTGTTGCCGGTGGGGATCGGCAGCGCCTGCCACTGGGCGTCGCCCGCGAAGACGTCCTGGTAGGACTTGTTGAACATGTCCTCGCCGATGGCGTTGGCCACGACGTCGTTGACCTCGGCCTCGGAGGGCCAGATGTCCTTGAGGAAGACCGGGTTGCCGTCGGTGTCGATACCGAGGGCGTCCTTGGTGATGTCCACCTTCATGGAGCCGGCGAGGGCGTAGGCGACGACCAGCGGCGGGGACGCCAGGTAGTTCATCTTGACGTCGGGGTTGATCCGGCCCTCGAAGTTGCGGTTGCCGGAGAGCACCGAGGTGACGGCCAGGTCGTGGTCGTTGACGGCCTTGGAGACCTCCTCCGGCAGCGGGCCGGAGTTGCCGATGCAGGTGGTGCAGCCGTAGCCGACGAGGTTGAAGCCGACCTTGTCGAGGTAGGGGGTCAGGCCCGCCTTGTCGAAGTAGTCGGTGACGACCTTGGAGCCCGGGGCGAGGGTGGTCTTGACCCACGGCTTGCGGGTCAGGCCCTTCTCGACCGCCTTCTTGGCCACGAGCGCGGCGGCGACCATGACGTAGGGGTTCGAGGTGTTGGTGCAGGAGGTGATCGCGGCGACGGTGACGGCGCCGTGGTCGATCTCGTACGTCGAGCCGTCGGGGGCGGTGACGGTGACCGGGTTGGTCGGCACGCCGTTGGCCGCGGCCGGGGAGTCGGAGGCCGGGAAGGACTCCTCGCCCGCCTCGTCGGCGGTGGAGACGTAGTTGAGGACGTCACGCTCGAACTGCGCGGCGGCGTCGGCGAGGACGATGCGGTCCTGCGGGCGCTTGGGGCCGGCGATGGAGGGGACGACCGTGGAGAGGTCGAGCTCGAGCTTCTCGGAGAAGTCGGGCTCGGCGGCCGGGTCGAGCCAGAGGCCCTGCTCCTTGGCGTACGCCTCGACGAGCGCGACCTGCTGCTCGGAGCGGCCGGTGAGCTTGAGGTACTTCAGCGTCTCGCCGTCGATCGGGAACATCGCGGCGGTGGAGCCGAACTCCGGCGACATGTTGCCGATGGTGGCGCGGTTGGCCAGCGAGGTGGCGGCGACGCCCTCGCCGTAGAACTCGACGAACTTGCCGACGACGCCGTGCTTGCGCAGCATCTCGGTGATCGTGAGGACGAGGTCGGTGGCGGTGGTGCCGGCCGGGAGCTCACCGGTCAGCTTGAAGCCGACGACGCGCGGGATGAGCATGGAGACCGGCTGGCCGAGCATCGCGGCCTCGGCCTCGATGCCGCCGACGCCCCAGCCGAGCACGCCGAGGCCGTTGACCATGGTGGTGTGCGAGTCGGTGCCGACGAGCGTGTCGGGGTAGGCCTGGCCGTTGCGGACCATGACCGTACGGGCCAGGTGCTCGATGTTCACCTGGTGGACGATGCCGGTGCCCGGGGGGACGACCTTGAAGTCGTCGAAGGCGGTCTGGCCCCAGCGCAGGAACTGGTAGCGCTCCTTGTTGCGGCCGTACTCCAGCTCGACGTTCTGGCCGAAGGCGTCCTTCGTGCCGAACTTGTCGGCGATGACGGAGTGGTCGATGACCAGCTCGGCCGGGGAGAGCGGGTTGACCTTCGCCGGGTCGCCGCCGAGCTCCTTGACGGCCTCACGCATGGTGGCGAGGTCGACGACGCAGGGGACGCCGGTGAAGTCCTGCATGATCACGCGGGCCGGCGTGAACTGGATCTCCTGGCTGGGCTGGGCCTGCGAGTCCCAGTTGCCCAGCGCGCGGATGTGGTCGGCGGTGATGTTCGCGCCGTCCTCCGTGCGGAGCAGGTTCTCCAGCAGCACCTTCAGGCTGTAGGGCAGGCGGGCGGAGCCCTCGACCTTGTCCAGCTTGAAGATCTCGTACGACTCGTCGCCCACCTGCAGCGTGCTGCGGGCGTCGAAGCTGTTCGCCGACACGACAGTCTCCTTCATGCATGAATTCGCGTACTGCGGCAATCCTGCCGCCCCGACACCGCGCGGATCCGCTAAGGTGTGCCTAAGTTAGGTACGCCTTACTGGCGCGACAGCGGTACGCCTCTCGGCAGATATCTCGATGTCGAGATAACTCTAGTACATCGCTGCGAAACGGTCATGCCCAGATGGGCCGAGCGTGCGCCGAAGCCGTCAGTCCTGCCCTGCGAGGCCCTGCTCCACCTCGCGCACGAACGCGGGCACCCGGCTGTTCAGCAGCTCCACCGGAATGCCGTGTCCGGCCCCCGGCACGATCTCGGTCCGTACGTCCGGCATGAGGGCGCTCGCCCGGGCCTCGGCACGGCGGGCGTCGTGGACCGCGCTCTCCGCGCCGAGCATGATCAGGGCCGGTGTCTTGAGGGAGCGCAGTTCCTCGTCGCTCATGGACGGCGGCGGCAGCAGCCGCACGCGGTGGCCGCGTATCGCCTCCAGGGTCAGCTCCGTCTGGTCCTCCTCGACCTCCGGGGCCGCGCCGGTCCCGCCGACGAGCCGGGTGATCCACCGGCGCTGGAAGTTCTCCCCGCCGGGCAGAAGGCCGGCGATGGCCCCCAGGACGAAGCCCGCCCGCAGCGGCGCGAGGGCGCGCGGCGGGTCGTAGGCGCTCACGGAGACGACGCGGCCGGGGAACCGTACGGCCTGGTTGAGCGCCACCCAGCCGCCGTACGAGTGGCCCACGAGGTGCGCCCGCTCCAGACCGAGCCCGGCGAGGACCTCCTCCAGCCAGGCCGCCGTGTCGTCCTGCGTGGTGATCGGCGCGGTCTGGGTGCTGTACCCCGGCTCCCCCACCCGGTCGACGGCCAGCACGGTCCGCCCTTCGGCGAGCGCGGCCACGTGCGGCGCCCACTCGGCCGGCGTCGCGCTCTGCCCGTGCAGCAGGACGACGGGAATGCCGTCGCCGGTGCCGTAGGAGTACACGCGCGTGGCCCCGAAGCGGGTCTCGACGTCACGTTCCCCGCGCGGCTGCGGCCAGTGCGCCATGGCCCGGTCGTAGGCGGCCAGTACGCGCGTGCGCGCCGCGTCATCGGCGAAGGAACTGATCTTGTCGGCCATAACCCTGCCTCCCCGTTCAGACGACCGCCCGCGCGGCCACCGCTGGGCCGATCTTCGCAGGGTGCCTGTTGTGCGCTTCGGTCGGGGGTGGTTCACCTGTACGAGTGGCGGGGGGGCTCAAAAGCCGGATCTTCAGGGCTGTTTGCGTTAGACCCGAGGCAGTCGTCATGCTGCAACCACGATGTCCGCGGGAGGACCGAATGAGCGCACAACCTCACTCCTACGCAGCCGACGACCCCGAAACCGCGCTGAAGTACGCGATCCAGCACATCGAGGGAGATCGAGTGCAGATCGTCGAGGGGGTAATCGCATTGATGTCGCCGAGCTGGAGCCACGAATCCGCAGCCGATTCGATCCGCAGGCAGATCGAACCCGCAGTGCGGAGACTGGACTGCATCTCGGGCTCCGGTGACCTGGATCTCCCCGGTACCCCCAACTGGTACATCCCGGATGTGGCTGTCGTCCCGAGCGACTTGGCCAAGGATGCCGGTGCTCTGGTCCCTGACCAGACCCTGCTCATCGTCGAAGTCACCTCCGAATCGAACGGCGACACTGACCGGATCGTCAAGCGCCGCCGCTACGCCGAGTACGGCGCCCCGCTGTACCTCCTCGTGGACCGGCAAGAACGCGCGTGCACCCTCTTCAGCGAACCGGGAGAGCTCGGCTACACACAGACAGAAGGCCCCTTGCCGTTCGGCGAGCCCATCCATCTCCCCGAGCCCTTCGGCGTCAAGCTGGACACCTCCCAGTTCTGACGGAAGGGCGCCGTTCAGCCCACTGTCAGCCCCCTGCGTACCAGCTCCACCACCTCGTCGTCCGACATGCCCAGCGCCCGCGCGTCCGCGATCAGGTCGCGCAGGCCCTCGACCAGCCGGGCCCGTACGGGGGGAGCGGGGCCCGTGGCCACCACCGCGCCGCGGCCGCGGCGCAGTTCGATCAGGCCCTCCTCGCGCAGGCGCTGGTAGCCGCGCAGGACGGTGTGGACGTTGACGCCGAGGGAGTCGGCCAGGGCGCGGGCGGCGGGGAGGCGTTCGCCGGGGTGGACGGAGCCGTCGGCGATGGCGCCGCGGACGGCGGCGGCGATCTGGTCGCCGAGTGGGAGCGGGGAGCCGGGGTCGAGGCGGATGAGCACGTCAGGCCCCGTGGTCGGCGTGGTCGGCGTGGTCGCGGGCCCGGGCGGCCAGGGCGTCGAGCAGTGCGGCGGCGGTGGCCGCGTCGTCGACGGTGACGACGAATTCGCTGCCGGTGGTCAGGCGGGCCACCAGGGCGTCGCCGGAGCGCAGGACGAGTCCGCTGCGGCCGGGTACGACGCGGTAGCCCCAGCCCCCGAGGTCGGCGAGGGCGTCGATGTGCCGGCTGGTCACGCTCTCGATACGGGCGAGGGGGACGCGTAGCCTCGGGCGGGGCAGCCAGGGGAGGTGCGCGGTCAGGCCATGCCGGTCGACGGTGACGCGGGCGGCGGAGAAGGCGAAGGTCACCAGTCCGCCGATGAACAGGCCGACGCCGGCGCCCCAGCCGGCGAGGAGGCCGAGGCCCGCGCCCGGCAGAGCCAGCGCCAGGCCTGCCACGCGCAGGGAGCGGGAGCCGATGGACCGGGTCCAGGTCACGGCCTCGCCCTCGCGGAGCTCGAGGCGGGGCGCGGCGGAGCCGGAGGCCTCCGGCTCCCGGGCGGGCGGTGCGTCCCGGCCCGCGAGCAGCCATCCGAGGCCGCCGGCCGCCGCGCCGACGGCCACGGCGGCGCCCAGTCGCCACAGTTCGAGCCGGACCTCGTCCCCGGCTCCCCCGGCGCCTGCCCGCGCGTTGTCGAGGACGAGCGCGCAGAGGAGGTAGCCGAGCAGCCCGGCGAGGCCGTAGCCGAAAGCGACCAGGGCTCTCGTGCGCCCCTGCCCGATGCCGTAGGCGAGCCCCGCGAACACGGCGGCCGGTACGAGCAGCAGTGCGAGAGCGACATACGGGAACGAGTCCAGGGCGGTGTAGCCGTCGGCGTGACCGGCTCCGGAGAAGTGGGTGGCCATGGGGTCGGGAAGGCGGTCACGACGTGGCAGAAAGGCCGCCAGAAAGGCGGCGGTGGCGAGGAGATAGGCGGCGGCGACGAGCGGCGCGGGGCGCCGGACCTTCGCAAGTCGTAGGGACACGTTCATGACACCTCCAAGTTGTTCGCATAGTAGTAGAAGAAGTGGGGATGCATGGCGCGAGGGGCGTTAATCTCATATCTGAGATACCGTCTGTCCCATGACAGACGCCTACCTCGGCCGCATCGGCAAGCTCATCCGTGACGCCCGGCAGCACCGCGGCTGGACTCAGTCCCAGCTCGCGGACGCGCTCGGCACGAGTCAGAGCGCGGTCAACCGCATCGAGCGGGGAAATCAGAACATCAGTCTTGATATGATCGCCCGCATCGGCGAGGCGCTCGACAGCGAGATCGTCTCCCTCGGCTACGCCGGTCCGATGCATCTGCGCGTCGTCGGCGGCCGCCGCCTCTCGGGCTCCATCGACGTCAAGACCAGCAAGAACGCGTGTGTGGCGCTGCTGTGCGCCACGCTGCTCAACGCCGGCCGCACGACGCTGCGTCGCGTCGCGCGGATCGAGGAGGTCTACCGCATCCTCGAGGTCCTCGCCAGCATCGGCGTCCGGCACCGCTGGATCAACGACGGCAACGACCTGGAGATCGTCCCGCCCGCCGAGCTCGACCTGGCCGCGATGGACACCGAGGCCGCCCGCCGCACCCGCAGCGTCATCATGTTCCTGGGCCCGCTGCTGCACCGCATGGACCACTTCAAGATCCCGTACGCCGGCGGCTGCGACCTCGGCACCCGTACGGTCCAGCCGCACATGACGGCCCTGCGCCACTTCGGCCTGGAGATCACGGCCACCGACGGCACGTACCACGCCCAGGTCAACCGTTCGGTCGCACCCACCCGGGCGATCGTGCTGACCGAGCGCGGCGACACGGTCACCGAGAACGCCCTGCTGGCCGCCGCCCGCCACGCCGGCGTGACCGTCATCCGCAACGCCAGCTCCAACTACATGGTCCAGGACCTCTGCTTCTTCCTGGAAGAGCTCGGCGTACGGGTCGAGGGCGTCGGCACCACCACGCTGACCGTGCACGGCGTGGCCACCATCGACCGGGACGTGGACTACGCGCCGTCCGAGGACCCGGTGGAGGCCATGAGCCTGCTGGCCGCCGCGGTGGTGACGGAGTCGGAGCTGACGATCCGCCGGGTGCCGGTGGAGTTCATGGAGATCGAGCTCGCCGTCCTGGAGGAGATGGGCCTCGACCACGAGCGCAGCGCCGAGTACCGCGCGGACAACGGCCGCACCCGGCTGCTCGACCTGACGGTGCGCCCCTCGAAGCTGCGGGCGCCGATCGACAAGATCCACCCGATGCCGTTCCCGGGCCTGAACATCGACAACGTCCCGTTCTTCGCGGCGATCGCGGCCTTCGCCCAGGGCCAGACCCTCATCCACGACTGGGTCTACGACAACCGCGCCATCTACCTCACCGACCTCAACCGCCTCGGCGCCGACGTCAAGCTCCTCGACCCGCACCGCGTCCTGGTCGAGGGCCCGACCCGCTGGCGCTCGGCCGAGATGATGTGCCCGCCGGCACTGCGACCGGCGGTGGTCGTACTGCTGGCGATGATGGCGGCGGAGGGCACGTCGGTGCTGCGCAACGTGTACGTCATCAACCGGGGGTACGAGGACCTGGCGGAGCGGCTGAACTCGGTGGGGGCGCAGATCGAGACGTTCCGGGATATCTGAGGGCGCCACAGGGACGCCCTGACCATCTATGGGCCGTCGCCTCGTGGACATGGCGCCGAAACGTCGCGATGCCCCGCCGGAGATATCCGGCGGGGCATCGGCTGCTCCTAGGAGTTAGTTTTCCCGGTAGCCCTCGATCATTTCGAGTATGAACTTTCCGTACCCGAACGACTGGTTGAGTTCTTCGAAAGAAGACCAGGCTTCAGACGATACAGGGCTGTTGTAGGCCACGTAAGCGCACAAGAGGAATCGGAAGGCGAGTGCGGCACTCGCTTCCCTTGCACAGCGTTCCACTGCCGCGGCCACGTCCCGAGCAGACGAGGGCTCCAGAGGGAACTCGGCCCTCGGTGTCAGGCGCTCGGCGAGAGCTACGAGCACAGCCAGAGTGGACTCGTTCGCTGTTGCCACTCCAGAGGGCTCGTACGCGAACCCCTGAAGGTGCGGCTGCAGCTCGCGGTCGATCTCCGCCAGCCATGCACGACCCCGTGGGGCAGCTTCCCCCTCCACCGGAGATTCCGGATAGAAGTTCGCCGCCGCCATCCACAATGCATGGATCTCGTCATCCGAGAGCGGTGACGCGAGGAGCAGTTGCACATCCTCGCGCAGGAGCCGCAACTCCTCCAGGCCGTATTCGTTTTCCCCGAGCGGATCGGCCCAGCGACGCACCAATTCCTCAGGAGTTTCGGCGCTGAGCCACCAGTCCATATGGAATATTCTACCCAGCTCTGTCAGCCCGAAGTCGAATTCCACTGAATCTCCCTTACCGTCTCGGCCTCTCCCTAGCCTACCGGGTAGGCCGTGTAGACGTAGAAGCCACCTGGAACCTTCTTACCCGCCGGATCATATTTGGCAGTCATAATGATCACCCTGACCATGTTTCCGGCGTTCCCCGTCTTCTCGTCCTTTGTGACATAAGTTCCCAGCGAGCCGTCACCGAACTTCATGTCGGGAAGCGTGATCTGCTTCCCACCGTTGCGATGCGTTTGCCCTGCTTTTCTGACCTCATCATTAATGCGTCCTGCGTACTTCTCAAGAACTTTATCGACCGCCTCCTGTGCAGTCTTCGCGTCAACCCATTTCGTGGCTTTGCCGGCCTTGTTTCTGGGATCCCTCGCCTTTTTCAGCATGTCCTCCGGGCTGATGTTTACGTGGTCCTTGAGTGTGTGCGCAAAGTCAGCCCCGAAGCGACGCTGTGCGGCTTCCAGGTCGCCGCAGTTGTGGACGAGAGCGTCCGCCGTTCCCACACCGACGTAGTAGGTGTGGAAGTCACCGACCGTGAGGTCATGAGTGCGCTGGCGCTTGTGGTAGTTGACGACCGCGGTCACAGCGAGGCCCGAGCCCGCCGGAGTGCGCAGTACGTTGCCCGCCCGCAGTTCACCTGCGTCGACCCACTGCTTGCGGTCCGTTGCCCAGAACGGGTGGTTGGCGGTCGCCGTGATGGTGGCGGGCCCCTGGGAGGTGGCGACGGTGACTCGGGTGAAGTCCTTGTCGTCCTCGGTGGTGAAGAGGTTCGTCACCGGCCGTGCGTCGGTCTGCCCACGCTCCGGGTCGGTGGCGACCACTCGGTCCCCGATACGGATGTCCTCGATAGGCCGGCGCGTTCCATCGGCGAGCAGAACCGGAGTGCCGGGCAGGAAGCTGTGCTTCCTGGGGCAGTCCATGGCCTTCCAGAGCCTCGCCAAGGTTTCCTGAGCCTTTTTGACCTTCGCCTTGGCCTCGGAAACCTTGTCGAGGAACTTGTCGATGCCCCGAATGGCCTTCCAGATCGCCGGGAGCTTATCGGCGAGCTTGAGCGCCTTCCCCGGGCCCAGGTTCTGGACTACCGCCCAGATGCAGGTCGGGATGTCGAGAGTGTCGACGCACTTCTTGATGTCTTCAAAGGCGAGTTCGATAAGGAGCTCGAGGCCGTTTTCCTTCAGGTAGTCGAGGATGTCCTTGTCTGCGAACTTCTGAGCCTCTGCAAGCTCATCAGGCGTCATCTCGCCGTCCTGGGCGAGTGCCTCCTTCTCCTCATCGGTCAGCTCCGGGCCACCGTCCTTACCGGACTTGGCAGCCTCCTGCCGGGCCTTGGCCTCCTGGTCGCGCTGGTACTTCTCGGCCCTCGCGGCCGCCGCGTCGGCCTCCTTGGCGTAGTCCATGGCCTTCTCGGCCGCCTTCTCCGCCGACTTGGCGTGTGATTCGGCGGATTCGGCCAGGCTCTTGGCCGCGGTGGCGTCCTTCTCCGCCTGGGCTGCGGCGCCCTGGGCGACGCTGGCCTCGCTCTCGGCGAGGTCGGCGGCGCTGCTGGCGGCGGCCGCGTGGCCCTCCGCCTCCGAGGCGGCGCCGCGGGCGCGGGCTGCTTCGGCTTCGGCCTGGTTGGCGGCCTGGCGGGCTGCTGCCGCGTCCGCGTAGGCCTGGTTGGCGGCCTGGCGGGCGAGCTTGGCGTCGGCCTGGGCCTGGGCGTCGGCCTCGTTGGCGCGGGCTGCCGCGGCCCGGGCCTTGGCGCCGTCCGCTGCGGCTTCGGCTGCGGACTTCATGGCTGCGGCGGTCGAGCGTGCGGCGTTCGCGGAGGAACGTGCCGCGTCGGCGGCGGCCTTGAAGGCCGGGGCGACCTGGGCGTTGGCGCGCTTGGCGGCCTCCTCGGCGGCGTCGGCGGCCTTGACCGCCTCGTTCGCCTTGGCCTCGGCGGAGGCGACCTGCTCCTCGCCCATCTCCTGTGCGGCGGTGGCCACCGCCGCGGCGAAGTCCGCGTCGACGTCCTTGCCCGAGAAGGGGGCGGTCATGTCGATGGCGGTGTTGGCGGGGTCGGCGATGCCGGCCGCAGTGTTACGGGCCGCCGCGGACGCCTGGACCGCGATGCCGGCCTGCAGCCTGGCCATGGCGGCTTCCCGGACCGCGCCTTCGGCCTCTTCCTTGGTGCGGTTGGCCGCCTGCACGGCCTGGTTGGCCTCGGCTGCGGCCAGTCCGGCCAGACGCGCGGCCTCGTGGGCGGCGATGCCCGCGCGCGCTTCCTGAGCCGTGGCCTCAGCGGCCTTGGCGTTGGCGCGCAGGGCTGCGGCGTGGGTGGCCGCGGCCTCGGCTTCGGCCTTGTTCGCAGCGGCGTTGGCGGCGGCAGCCGCAGCCTCCGCCTTGTTGGCGGCGGCATTCGCACGTGCGGCATGCGCGGTGGCCTCGGCCGCCGCTGCCCGTGCACGAGCGGCCGCGCCCGCGGCCTCGGTGGCCGCGGAACGCGCACCTACCGCAGCGCCACTGGCGGTGTCGGCGGCACTACGGGCCTCGCCGGCTGCCGTGCCGGCGGTGTTGGCGTCCGCCCGCGCCGAAATCGCCGCAGCCTTGGCCGCGGCAGCGTACGCGGAACCGTCGACCGCGGCGGCGAACGCCTCGGTGGCCTTGGCCCGCGCCAGCTCGTCCTGGTAGTGCTTCTCAGCCTCGAGCGACTGGTTCCTGGCGGTGCGGGCCTTGCTCTCCTCACCGCGAGCGTGCTCGTCCGCCTTGGCCGCGCGGCCTTCCTTCTCCGCGGCACTCTCGCGCGCCGCAGCCGCCGTAGCCGCAGCCGCCAGCGCCTCCGCACGCGCCGCCGACGCCGTGCGGGCCTCGGCCTCCGCACGCGCACGCGCCGCCGCGGCGATGTCGCGCTCGCGCTCGGCCCGGGCACGGGCCGCCGCGGCGAGGTCGCGCTCGCGCTCGGCGATCTTGCGCTGCTCCGCGGCTATCGCCGCCTGGCGCTGGGCCTCGATGCGGGCCTCGCGGGTCTTGCGGGCGTGCTCCCAGGCCTCCTTCTCCGCCTGCTCGGCCGCGACGCGCGCCGCCTTGGCTCGGCCGGCCGCGTCCGCGGCGATCTTGGCCTGCTTGTCGGCGGCCTCGGCCAGCTTCGCGGCGGCCTTGGCGTGCTCTTCGGCGTTGGCGCGCCACTGCTTGGCCTGCTGCTCGTGCAGCTCGGCCTGGTTCTTGGCGTTCAGACCCTTGGCGTCGGCCTCGGTGGCGTCGACCGCGTGCTGCGCGGTCTCGCCGGCCTTGACCGCCGCCTCCGCCGCCGCGGCGATGCCGGAGGCGACCTCGGACCACTGGGTGCCGTAGGTCAGGCCGGTCTCGACCAGCACATCGGCCTGGACCTTGGCCTGGGCCGCCGCGACCTTGGCCTGCCTGGCCGCGACCGTGGCGTTCTCGACCTGGCGGGCGACCTCGGCCTTGACGTTGCCGTAGTCGGACAGGCCCTTGCCTGCCCGGTCGGCCGCGAGCATCCGGTCGGCCTCGCGGGAGGAGGCCGCAGCGGACGTCATCGCGTTGGCGGCGTTCTTGAGCGCCTTGACCGCGTCGCCGTGCGCGGCGATCAGCTTCGTACGGGCTTCGGCGGCGCGGGCGGCCTTCTCGGCCAGCTGCCGCAGCTTCTCCGCGGCCTCCTGCGCTTCCTTCTGGGCCTTCTCGTGGGCGGCCCGGGCGTCGGCGTCCTTCTGCGCGGCGACCTGGTAGCCCTTTTCGAGGAATTCCTCGATCTTGGCGTTGTCGTTGGTGTCCAGCGCCGCCTGAGCGGCCTTCTTCACCTCGGGGCCGCCGGAAGCCGCCAGCATCTCCACGCGCTTGCGGAGCTCCGCGGCGCGCTTCTCGGCGTTTTCCTTGTCCTTGTTGTCCCGCTGCTTGGCGATCTCGGCACCGAAGGCGAGGAAGTCGGCCCGGTCCTTGGCCGTGCCCTTCAGGACACGCTCGACCTCGGCGTTGAAGAACGCACCGCCCTTGCCGCGCATCGCCTCGATCTGCTGGCGATTCTTGACGTCGGTGCCGTCCCGCTTCTCAGCGGCACGCTTGCGGGCCTCGGCCTCGCCCTTCTCCAGGAAGTCCCGGATCGCGTTCGGGTCGCTGCTCTCCAGGGCCTTCTTGGCGGCCTCGCGGACTTCCTCCTCGTCGTCGAACTCCGCGTAGTCCTGTACGAGTTGCCGGTCGCGCTCCGCGCTGATCTTGTCCAGCTCGGTCCGCGGAGCGGCCGCCGGCGCGGCGGGGGCCGGCTTCGGCAGCGAGGCGGCCAGACGGTCCAGCGCGGCCAGCGCCTGCGCCTTCGACGCCGCCTCGGCGCGCGTCGCGGTCGCGGCGGTGGCCTCCCCGGTCGAACCACCCAGGATCGCCACGGCCACCGCCGTGGACACGACCGTTCTCATTACTCCGGCTACGTCACCACGTAGCCGTCCGGCCCTCGGCCGGAATCTACCCATCACGGGAAGAACCCCCATTGAAATCGAACAGAAAAATGCCCCTGCCCCCTGTTGACCGGGCAGGGTGCTCGCAATCGGCCGGCCCGCAGGTCAGGCGGGCCGGCCGAAACGTACGAGGTCGATCAGCCCTTGACGCGGCTCTCGCCGTTTTGGGCCTGGTCGAACATGGCCTTCCAGTACTCCGCCGACTTGAGCGACTCGGCCTGCTCCTGGGCCCAGGTGTCCTGGTTGGCCTCGGCCGGCTGGGCGATGTTCTTCCACAGCTCGTCCGAGGACTCCTTGGCGGCCTTGGCGATGTTCTGCCAGTTCTCCATCTGGGCAGTGGTGGCGGCCTGTTCGGCCTCCCACGCCTTCTGCGCGGCGGCGGAGTGCTCGGACACCGCCTTCCAGGCACGCTCGGCCTCGGCCCGGGCCTTCGCGGCGTCGGCCGCGCCCTTCACGGCCTCCTCGGCCGCCACGGCCTGCTTGATCAGGAGGGACAGGGTGTGGTGCCGCAGCGTCTCCGCGTCCGCGACGCGCATGCGGTAGCTCTCCAGGTCCAGCGTTCCGCCGGTCACCCAGCCGTAGCCGTAGAACTCCACGACGTCCGCGTCGACGGCACCTGGGCGCAACGCCCACTGCGCCGCCACCCGTACCTGCTCGCCCGGGTCGTGCTCCGCGATCGCACGCACGAAGTCCCGGTCCTTGGCGGCGACTTCCCGCTTGTGCTGCGCGTCGGCCTCACGGACGACCCGGTCGCGCTTCTGCGCCTCGGCGTACCCGGTCTTCACGAACGCCGCACGATCGGCGTCCGTACCCTTCAGCGCGCGCTCGGCCGCGGCCCGCACCTCGGGAGAGAACTCCTTGGTGTGCGTGGCCACCGTGCGCTCGCAGAAGGCCCTGTTCCGGGTCCGGACGTCGCGGGTCCGCTGCTTGGCGGCGTCATAGCCGCCACCGGGTGCCATCCACTCGGCGATCGCCTCGTCCCCGCGGGAACTGCGCAGGGCGTTCCACGCCGAGGTGCGCACCTCGGCAGGCAGCCGCGACTTCGCCATCTTGAGCACCCAGTTACGGGCTTCCTCGGCCGCCGCGGCCTTCGCGAGCGCGGCCTGATCGGCCGGCTGGTCGGCCGAGACGGCTGCCGGAGCCGGAGCGTCGGCGAAGGCCGGGGCCCCCGCCACGAGCGCGCCTCCACCGGCCAGCATGCTGACCGTCAACGCCTGCGCGACCCACCACTGACGATTCACTTCAGGCCCCCTCAAAAAATCTAGAACTTCACTGCAGTGGTCCCACTCGCAGAAGGACAGCGCCGTGCTTCACGGCGCTGTCCTTCGACGACGTTCAGGTCACTTGACCGGCTGGATCTGCCACAGCTGGGCGTCGCTCTGGTTGCAGTACCACTGCTGCGCCTTCGTGCCGTTGTTGTCCTTGGCGTCGGCGATGTCCAGGCAGCGGTCCTCGGTGTGCGTGGGACGCAGCTGGTGGAGCTTCTTGACGGGATCGACGAGGACGATCTGCCAGCGCATGTTCTTGGCGTTGACGCACGACCACTGCTGGACGGAGGCACCGGCCTTGATGCCGCTGTTCTCGACCTCGAGGCACTTGCCGCTGGCCACGTTCCGCAGCTCGAAGGAGGAATCCGCGACGGGGACCGCACGCCACTTCTGGGCGTCGCTGCCGTTGCAGTTCCACTGCTGGGCGCGCACGGCGTTGTCGGCCTTGCCGCCGTCGATGTCCAGGCACTTGCCGCTGTGCGCGGCCTGGAGCGTGACGACCGTTTCCGGCATCTTGGTGCGGGCGTTGGCCTCGAGGGCGGCGGCGCGGGCCTTGGCGGCGGCATCGGCGGCGTCGGCTGCGGCGCGGGCAGCGGAGTCGGCGGAGGAGCCGTCACCGTCCGCGTACGCGGCGGTCGCGCCGCCCGCCAGTACGGCGAGGCTGGCCCCGATGGCCAGTGTGGCTCGGACGATCCGAGACATCGTGTGATCCGTTTCTTCTCGAAAGTCAGGGGTGCCCGGTGAAGCGGGCACGGTTTTCGCGCATGCGGGCGCCGAGCCGGTCGCTACGCGGCGATCGGCTCAGCGGCGTCCGGGAGCGTCAGGCGGCCTTGGTCGGCAGGATGCGCCAGCGCTGGGCGGTGGTGCCGTTGCAGTACCACTGCTGGGCGGTCGCGCCGTCCTTGGCGCTGGAGTCGCTGATGTCCAGGCAGCGCTCGGGGGTGTGCGTGGGACGGATCTCGTACAGCTCCTTGGCGACGTCGACCATCACCAGCTTCCAGCGCTGCTGGGGCTTGCCGACGCACCACCACTGCTGGGCGTTCGCCCCGGCCTTGGTGTCGGCGTTGTCCACTTCGAGGCACTTGCCGCTGTGCTTGGCCTGCAGCTCGAAGGTGGCCGAGCCGGCGGAGGCCAGCTCGAAGAGCTGGTTGTCCGTGTCATCGGCGCACTTCGACTGCACGGCGCCGGCGCCGTTGCGGAGGCTGCCGTTCGCGATGGTGAGGCACTGGCCGCTGTGCTCGACCTGCAGCTGCACGGCGGACGTCCGGGGCGTGCTCTCGTCCGCGTGGGCGGTGGTGACGCTGCCTGCCAGCGCGGCGACACTGGCGCCGACGGCCAGCGTGGCTCGGATGATCCGAGACATCGGGGTGTTCCGTTCTTCTTGAGGTGTGGGGCTCGGCGGCGGGCGGTCAGCGCGCGAGGGGGACGTCGAGCTTCCAGGTGGCGTCCTGGGCGAAGTTCTCGGCGGTGTCCTGGCGGGTCTTGCCGCTCTTGTCGGCCGCGTAGAGGTCGCCCCAGAAGTGGCGCAGCCAGCGACCGGGCTGGCCCGCCGACTCGAAGGACGTCCCGGAACCGGTCAGGCCCTTGCGGGCGCACCAGGTGGCGTCCTTGGCGAACTGCGCACTGGCGTCATTCGCGGACATCCGCACCCGGAGGTCCTTCTGCGTCAGGTAGTAGCCGGGCTTGCGGACCGACTCGAAGGAGTAGCAGCCGGGCTGCTGCTTGGTCAGCGAGTCCACGACGACCCAGGTGGCGTCCTCACGGTCGGCCGGCTTGCTCTTGGCGGTGACGGGGGCGACGAAGGCCTCCCCGCCGTCCACGCTGGACTGGCGGATGTACCAGCCGGCCTGCTTGCCGCCGCTGGGCGTGAGGGACTGACGCTTCGCGCGGTACTGACTCTCGTCCTTGAGGAAGTTCACGACGTCCTCGTCGCTGCCGGCCAGCGCCTTCTTCGCCGTGGCCACCAGGTAGGGGTTCATCCCCGTCTTCTCGGCCGCGGCCTGGATCTCCTGGGCGTGACGCCGGTTGGCATCCGCGATCTTCCTGCGGCGGGCCTCGTCGTCGCGCTTGTAGGCCTGCTCGGCGCCGGTGTGGATGAACTGCTTCCACTGCGCCGCGTCCGAGCTGAGCACCGCCTTCTGGCCCGCGGCGTAGAGCTCGGTGTTCTGGGCGTCACCGGTGGTGGCGCGCAGCAGCTCGCGGATGAAGTTGTCGTCGCTGAGGGCGAGGGTGGCCTCGGAGGGCGAGATGCCGAACAGCGCCGCGGCGTTCTTGCGGGCGGCCAGCTCCTTGCGGCGCTCGGCCTCCTCGCGGTTCTTCTTCTCCAGCTCGATGAGGTCGTTCGCCACGTCCCGATTGTGGGCCTCGCGGGCCCCGTTGGTGATGAACTCCCGCCAGGCGGCGGCGTCCCCGGCCAGCGCGCGTGCGGCGGCGTCCTTGACCTCCCGGCCGGAAGCCTCGTGCTTCATGACGGCACGGACGAAGTTGTCGTCACTGAGGCCCAGCAGGTCCGGGCTGCTCGGGATCCCCACCGCGATCAGCGCCTGGGACTTGGCGAGGCGGGCGGCTCGCTCGGCGTCGGCCCGGTCCTTCTCCCGCTGCTTGTCGAGCTCGTACGCCTGGTGGATGCCGGTGGCGATGAACCGGACGTGGTCGTCGGCGGAGCCGCTGACCATGGCCTCCTCGGCGGCCAGGCGCACCGACTCCAGGGTCGGGCCCGCGTCCCGGGCCTTCTGCCACAGCGCGTGGAGGAAGTCGCGATCGCTGAGGAGGAGCACCTCCGGGCTCGGGTCGAGCCGGACCACGGCCGCCGCGTCGACACGCTGCGTGTCACTGGTCCCGATGCCGGCTGCCGCGGCGACCGCGTCCGACGGCTTGGCGACGGCGGTGCCCGGTGCGGCGACGCCGGCGACCGCGGCCAGCGCGGTGGTGGCCACGATTCCGCGCGTGATGACTCTCCGCATGCGCACGGAGTTGGCCTGACTCTTCTTCATTCTGTTTTCGGTTACCCCTCTTGCGTCCCCGCACGCAGTTCCCGATGTGTGCGGGGTGGTCGAAGGCGAAGTCTTGAAGATTCACCGGATAGGAGTCAAACCGGACGAGTGAGATATGATCTACATTCAGCTCGTCTTTTCACCCGAGCACCGGTTTGCTACCGGCTTTCACGGCGTCGGCCGCACCGTCCGACCCCCACCTACGCAGGCAGAACGAGCCCGGACGGGCCGTCACACCGCGCCACTCCGCACCGATTACGAGAACCCGGTTCGGCGGCACTTCCACCGCACTGGAAATGGCCGGCATTCAATCAGATCCGCCACAACCTGGCCGCACTCCTGACGTCAGACCCGAACACCGGGGCAATCTCCGGCACATGCTCCTCGGAACGCAGAACTGCCGGGCGGTGGACTGCGCTTGCCGTCTATACCGAGAGTAACCAGCACGAGCCGAGCCTGACGCTCCATCACTCCCTATGTTCGCGCGAGCCGTTCACCCACCCCAACCCACCCATTGCCGCAGCCCGACCCCATGCCTACACTGCGACTGACCGAGCGGTCAGACAACTCACCGCACGGTCAGCCAACCGACCGAGGGGAGCGGAAGCGGTGGAACGTACGACGTGCTGTGTGGTGGGTGGTGGCCCGGCGGGGATGATGCTGGGGCTGTTGCTCGCCAGGGCCGGCATCGAGGTGACCGTGCTGGAGAAGCACAAGGACTTCCTGCGGGACTTCCGCGGGGACACCGTGCATCCCTCGACGCTGCGGCTGCTCGACGAACTCGGGCTCGGGGAACGCTTCGCACGGCTGCCGGTCCGTCGGCTGGACCGGATGCGGATGTACATCGGCGACGTGGTCGTGCCCCTGTCCGACCTGCGCCGCATCCCCGGCCGGCACAAGTACATCGCCATGGTCCCGCAGTGGGACTTCCTCGACCTCCTGGCGACCGCCGCCGCGGAGGAGCCCTCCTTCACCCTGCGCATGCGCACCGCGGTCACCGGGCTGCGGACCGAAGGGGGCAGGGTGACCGGTGTGCGGTACGTGGCCGAGGACGGTACGGCGGGTGAGATCGCCGCGGACCTCACGGTCGCGTGCGACGGCCGCGACTCGCTGGTCCGCGAGGCGGCGGGATTGACGCCCGACTCCTTCGACGTCCCGATGGACGTGTGGAACGTCCGGGTGCCGACCCCGCCCGGCGACGCCTCCAAGGACGGCCGCGTCTTCATGCGCGCCCTGGGGCGGCAGCTCGCGGTCACCCTGGACAGGGGCACGTACTACCAGGTCTCCTACCTGATCAGGAAGGGGGCGGACGCGGAGCTGCGGGCGAAGGGCATCGGGTGGTTCCGCGACCGGATCGGTGAACTCTTCGACTGGGGGCCCGAGGTGACGGAAGCGATCGGTTCCTGGGACGACGTGAAGCTGCTGGAGGTGACGATGGGCAGGCTGCCGCGCTGGTACCGCCAAGGGCTGCTGTGCATAGGGGACTCGGCCCACACCATGTCGCCGACCGGTGGCGTCGGGGTCAACCTCGCGGTGCAGGACGCCGTGGCGGCGGCCCGCGTCCTCGCCGCGCCGTTGCAGCGCGGCACGGTCCGCACTCGCGACCTCGCGCGGGTGCAGAAGCGGCGGGAACTGCCGACGGCGTTCATCCAGGCGTCGCAACGCGGCGAGCACGACGCCCTGTTGCGCCCCGCCCTCGCGGGTACCCTCGATCCCGGCCGGCTTCCGCTGCCCTTCCGGCTGCTGCGGACGGTGCCGCTGCTGCCCACGCTGACCGGATACCTCGGCGGGGTCGGGATACGCCCCGAGCGGGCGCCCGCCTTCGCCCGGGCATGAGAGGTGACGTCAGTCCCGGCGTTCGATCGCGTTCAGGGTGAAGGTCACCAGCTCCTCAGCCGCGGCGTCGAGGTCGAAGTCGGGGTGGACGAGCCAGTAGGAGATGACGTTGTCGATCGCGCCGCCGATGGCCAGCGCCGTGGTCCGCGTGTCGAACGCGCGCAGCCGGCCCGTCTCCTGGCCCGCGGCCAGCAGCCGGGCCAGGGCCTGCCAGCGGTCGTGGGTGTCGTGGGAGCCCGGCGTCTTGAGCCGGGTGCCGCCCTTGTCGTCGAGCAGCATCTCCGTGATCACCCGGACGTGGCGGCGGTTGGCCTGCTGGTAGGAGATCATCGCGCGGACGTAGGCGACGACGGCGGCACCCGGCTCCGTCTCCCGCTCGACCCGCTCGGTCACGTACGCGAGGAACTGGTCCAGCACATGGGTCAGCGTCGTGCGGTCCAGGTTGTCCTTCGACGTGAAGTGGTAGAGGACGGCCGCCTTGGATATCCCGGCCGCCTCGGCGATGGCCGCCAACGAGGTCGACGGGTAGCCCCTGTCGGCGATGAGGTCGATGGCGCACTCGACGATCTGCTGCCGCCGGGCGCGCTCGGTGAAGGTGAGCGTGCCGGGATCGGCACTCCGACGAGAAGCCATCGAAACGCCACCCTTTGCCTGTACGCGAACACCGATATGCCGTCGAAACCGTACACCGGGCCGGCCCGGCGCGTCCCGTCACGGCAGCACGGCCACCCCGTCCAGCTCCACCAGGGCCTCCTCGTCCCAGAGCCGGGTCGTGCCGACGACGGCCATGGCCGGGTAGTCGCGGCCCGCCAGGCGTCGCCAGATCCGGCCCAGTTCGGGGGCGTACGAGCGGTACGCGCCGACGTCGGTGGCGTAGACGGTCACGCGGGCGAGGTCGCGGGGTTCGCCCCCGGCGGCGCGCAGGGCGGCCAGGAGGTTGCCCAGGGCCCGTTCGAACTGTTCCGGGAGGGGGCCGGGCACGATCCTGCCGCCGGCGTCGAGCGCGGTCTGGCCGGCGAGGAAGACCAGGCGGCCGCCGGTGACGGTGACGGCGTGGCTGAAGCCGGTGGGCGGGCAGAGCCCGGCGGGGTTGACGCGTTCGAGGGTCATGGGCGCGGGCTCCTCGTCGCGGAGGGGTCGGTGGGTGGCTCGCCGGTGCGCGCCGCGCCGCTCGCCCGGTAGAGCTCCTTCGCGATGATCGTGCGCTGGACCTCGGTGGCGCCCTCGTAGATCCGCGGTGCGCGGACCTCGCGGTAGAGGTGTTCGAGGAGGTGGCCGTGGCGAAGGGCGCGGGCGCCGTGGATCTGGACGGCGGCGTCGACGACGTACTGCGCGGTCTCGGTGGCGAAGAGCTTGGCCATCGCCGAGCGGCGGGCGATGCCCGGCTCCCCCGCGTCGTACGCCGCGGCCGCCGCGTACACGAGCAGGGCGGCGGCCTCGGTGCGGGTGGCCATCTCGGCGAGCTGGTGGGAGACGGCCTGCAGGTTCTTCAAGGGACCGCCGAAGGCGTGGCGTTCCCCCGCGTGGGCCAGGGCCGCGCCGAGGGCCGCCCGGGCCATGCCGACGGCGAAGGCGCCGACGCTCGGCCGGAAGAGGTCGAGCGTGCTCATGGCGACGCGGAAGCCGCCGCCCACCTCGCCGATGACGTCGTCCGGGCCGGCCGGGACGGCGTCGAAGGTGAGGGCGCCCACGGGGTGCGGGGCGAGCATCTCCAGCGGATGCCCGCCGAGGCCGGGGCGGTCGGCGGGCAGCAGGAAGGCGGTGACGCCGGCGGCGCCGGGGGCCGGTCCCGTACGGGCGAAGACGGTGTAGAGGTCGGCGTCGGGGGCGTTGGAGATCCAGCACTTCTCGCCGGTCAGGCGCCAGCCGTCGGCCGTGCGCTCGGCGCGCAGCTCCAGCGCCGCCGCGTCGGAGCCCGCGCCCGGCTCGCTGAGCGCGAAGGCGGCGACCGCCCGGCCCGCGACGACCTCCGGCAGCCACCGTGCGCGCTGCGGCCCGGTGCCGTACCGCAGCACCGGGTACGCGCCCAGGCCCTGGAGGGCCAGGGCCGTCTCCGCCTCCGTGCACTCCTGGGCGAGCGCTTCGCGCAGCAGACACAGGTCCATGGCACGTGCGGAGCCGCCGCCTTCGGGGCCCCCGTAGGGCAGGACCCGGGCCGTCAGGCCCAGCTCGCCCAGCGCCATGACCAGCGGCCGGTTGACGCGGCCGGGGGCTCCCTTGCCGGCCAGGGGGCGCAACTCGCGCGCGGCGAGCGCGCGCAGCTCCGCACACCACTTGCGCTGCTCCCCGTCCAGTGTGAACGGTGTGGTCACCTGGCCCGCCTTCCCGCGCCCCTGCTATCGCGCTCTGTTGACTGCCGTCACCAACTCGCTACGCTGACAGTGGATCCATGTCGCTGGCAAGACCCCCGTTCACCTCCCCATTCCTCCCCGGCGAGGGGGCACATCCGCGATGGAGCTCAACCGCTCGGCGCACGTCGACACCTTCTCGCGTGACCATCTCCCGGCCCCCGGGCAGTGGCCGGATCTCCGCTTCGACCTCCCGGGCTCCCCCGGGCTGCACTACCCGGACCGGCTCAACTGCGGCGCCGAGCTGCTGGACGCGACGATCGGGCGGCTGGGCCCCGCCCGGCCCGCGGTGCGCGACGGCGCCGGGCACGTGTGGTCGTACGGCGAGCTCAAGGCCAACGTCGACCGGATCGCGCACACGCTCACCACCGACCTGGGTGTCGTGCCCGGCGACCGGGTGCTGCTGCGCGGGCCCACCACGCCCTGGCTCGCGGCCTGTTGGCTCGCGGTGATGAAGGCCGGCGCCGTGGCCGTGACCGTGCTGGCCGCGCAGCGTCCCGGCGAACTGGCCGCCGTCTGCGCGATCGCCCGGGTCCGGCACGCCCTGTGCGACACCCGATCGGCCGACGACTTGATCAAGGCGGCGGTGCCACACTTACGGATTACGCTGTTCGGCGGCGACGCTCCCGACGACCTTCTGCGGCGTTCGGCGAAAAAACCCACATCCTATGTGGCGTTGGACACCTCCGCCGACGACGTCGCGCTCATCGCCTTCACCTCCGGCACCACCGGACGCCCCAAG
This sequence comes from Streptomyces sp. NPDC021096, assembly GCF_040641275.1. NCBI lineage: Bacteria > Bacillati > Actinomycetota > Actinomycetes > Kitasatosporales > Streptomycetaceae > Streptomyces > Streptomyces sp. NPDC021096. Next base: position 52,742 of record NZ_JBFADG010000006.1, read on the forward strand.
GGCTGCCTCCATTTCCACCGCGACGTCCTCGCCATCGCCGACACCTTCTCGGCGTGCGTCCTGCGGCCGCACCCGGACGACCTCTTCGCCGGCAGCCCCCCGCTCGGCTTCACCTTCGGGCTCGGCGGCCTCCTGGTCTTCCCCCTGCGCGTGGGCGCCTCGACCCTGCTGGCCGACTGGGGCGGCCCCGCACGGCTTCTGTCCGACGTCCAACGCCACCGCGTCAGCGTGCTGTTCACCGCGCCGACCGCCTACCGCGCCATGCTCGGCGAGCTCGGCGCGTACGACACCTCCTCGCTCCGCAGATGCGTCTCGGCGGGCGAGCACCTGCCCGCGGCCCTGTGGCACGACTGGCGGCGCGCGACGGGGCTGCGCGTCATCAACGGCATAGGCGCCACCGAGATGCTGCACATCTTCATCGCCGCAGCGGACGACGCCATCCGCCCCGGCACGACCGGCGTGCCGGTCCCCGGCTACGAGGCGCGCGTCCTGGGCCCGGACGGCCTGGCCGTGCCCGACGGCGAGCCCGGGCTGCTGGCCGTGCGCGGCCCCACCGGCTGCCGCTACCTCGCCGACCAGCGACAGGCCGCGTACGTACGCGACGGCTGGAACCTCACCGGCGACACCTACGTCCGCGAACCCGACGGCCACTTCCGCTACGTGGCCCGCGCAGACGACATGATCGTCTCGGCCGGCTGCAACGTCGCCGGGCCCGAGGTCGAGGAGGCCCTGCTGCGCCACCCGGACGTCCTGGAGGCGGCCGTGGTCGGCCGCCCCGACGAGCGGCGCGGGGAGATCGTCGTCGCCCACGTGGTGCTGCGGGCCGGGGTGCCGCGCACCGGGGAAACGGTGCGGCGGCTGCGGGAGTTCACCAAAAAGGAGATCGTTCCCTACAAGTGCCCTCGCGAGATCGTGTTCCACGACGGCCTGCCCCGCACGCCCACCGGCAAACTGCAGCGATTCCGGCTGCGCGACGGCGCTTTACAGTTTCCCCGTGACTGACCAGCAACCGCTCCACACCCCCGGGTCCCTCATCGTCACCTTCTACGGCGCGTACGGACGCGGTAGCGTCGACGCGCCCGCCGGCCCGGTGCCGATCGCGGCCCTGATCCGGCTGTTGGGCGCGGTGGGCGTGGACTCGCCCTCGGTGCGGTCCGCCGTCTCCCGGCTCAAGCGGCGCGGCCTGCTCGTCGCGGACCGCACGGCCGACGGCGCCGCGGGGTACGGACTGTCGGACGCCGCCCGGCAGCTGCTGGACGACGGCGACCGCCGCATCTACGGCCGCCCCTCGGCACGCCCGGGCCACGGCTGGCTGCTGGCCGTCTTCTCGGTCCCCGAACAGGAGCGGCACAAGCGCCACCTGCTGCGCTCCCGCCTGGCCCGGCTGGGCTTCGGCACGGCCGCGCCCGGCGTGTGGATCGCCCCGGCCCATGTGCACGAGGAGACGCGCCACACCCTGCAGCGGCTCGGACTGGCCGACTACGTCGACCTGTTCCGGGGCAGCCACCTGGGCTTCGAGCCCACGGCCGAGGCGGTGGCCCGGTGGTGGGACCTGCAGGCGCTGGCCCGGCAGCACCGGGCGTTCCTGGACACCCACGAGCCGGTGCTGCGCCGCTGGGCGCGCCGTAAGCCGGTGCCGCCGGAGGCGGCTTACCGCGACTACCTGCTGGCGCTGGACTCCTGGCGGCGGCTGCCGTACGCCGACCCGGGCCTGCCGGCGGCGCTGCTGCCGGAGGAGTGGCCGGGCGGACGCGCGGCCCGGGTCTTCGCGGCACTGCACTCGCGGTTGCGGGACGCGGGGGCGCAGTTCGCGGCGGTCGGGCCGGCGTAGGGCGCGCGGGTGGGCAGGGGCGCGAGGCCCTCACGCGCTCCGCCCCGTCGGCGGCTTGCGGCTGCCTGCCCGGTACTGGACGGGCCAGGGCGCGCCCGGCCCCTCGTAGCCCTGGTCGGCCGCCGCGTGGAGGGTCCAGTTCGGGTCGTACAGGTGCGGGCGTCCCAGGGCGCACAGGTCGGTACGGCCCGCCAGGATCAGGGAGTTGACGTCGTCCCACGACGAGATGGCGCCCACAGCGATCACCGGGACGCCCGCCTCGTGCCGGATGCGGTCCGCGAAGGGCGTCTGGTACGAGCGTCCGCGATCGGGCCGCTCGTCGTGGACGACCTGGCCGGTGGAGACGTCGACGGCGTCGGCGCCGTGCTCGGCGAAGGCGCGGGCCACGGCGACGGCGTCCTCGGCGGTGGTGCCGCCCGGCGCCCAGTCGGTGGCGGAGATCCTCACCGTCATCGGCCGCTCGGCGGGCCACACGGCCCGCACGGCGTCGAAGACTTCCAGGGGGTAGGCGAGCCGGGCGGCGAGGTCGCCGCCGTAGGCGTCGTCGCGGTGGTTGGTGAGCGGGGAGAGGAAGCTGGAGAGCAGATAGCCGTGGGCGCAGTGCAGTTCGAGGAGGTCGAACCCGGCGCGCGCGGCGGCTTCCGCGGAGCTGACGAACTGTTCCCGGATGGCGGCGAGTTCCGGGATGGTCAGGGCGTGCGGGGTCTGGCTGACGCCCGGCCGGTAGGGAAGCGGTGAGGGGGCCACGAGGGGCCAGTTGCCCTCGGGGAGCGGCTCGTCGATGCCGTCCCACATCAGACGGGTGGAGCCCTTGCGTCCGCAGTGGCCGAGCTGGACGCCGATGGCGGTGCCGGGGGCCCGTTCGTGGACGAAGCCGGTGATCCGGCGCCAGGCGCTCTCGTGCGCCGGCGTGTACAGGCCCGCGCAGCCGGGCGTGATGCGGCCCGGCGCGCTGACGCAGACCATTTCCGTCATGACCAGGCCCGCGCCGCCGAGGGCGCGGGCGCCGAGGTGGACGAGGTGGAAGTCGCCGGGTGTGCCGTCGACGGCTGTGTACATGTCCATCGGGGAGACGACGACGCGGTTGCGCAGGGTCAGGCCGCGCAGCCGGAAGGGGGTGAACATCGGCGGTGTGCCGGGCGGGATGCCGGCCTCGGCCTCGACGGCGGCGACGAAGCCCGGATCGCGCAGGCGGAGGTTGTCGTGGGTGACGCGGCGGCTGCGGGTGAGGAGGTCGAAGGCGAAGCGGCGCGGTGGCCCCCCGACGTGGAGCGCGAGGTTCTCGAACCACTCGAGGCTGGCGCGGGCGGCGCGCTGGGTGGACTCGACGACCGGCCTGCGCTCGGCCTCGTACGCCGTGAGGGCCCCCGCCACCGTGGGGGCGTCCTGGAGGTGGCCGGCGAGGGCGAGGGCGTCCTCGACGGCGAGTTTGGTGCCGGAGCCTATGGAGAAGTGGGCGGTGTGGGCGGCGTCGCCGAGCAGGACCGTACGGCCGTGGGACCAGCGCTCGTTGACGACGGTGCGGAAGGCCGTCCAGGCGGAGCGGTTGGAGCGCAGCGGGCGGCCGCCGAGGAGGTCGGCGAAGTACGCGCCGCAGCGGTCCGCCGTGGCGTTGTCGTCGTCGCGGTCGAAGCCGGCGCGGCGCCAGACCTCCTCGCGCATTTCGACGATGACGGTGCTGGCCCGCGGGCCGAAGGGGTAGGCGTGGAGCTGCATGAGACCGTGCTCGGTGTCGGCGATCTCGAAGCGGAAGGCGTCGAGGGCGAAGTCGGCGGCGAGCCAGATGTAGCGGCAGCGGTGGTGGGTGAGGGTGGGGCGGAAGAGGTCCCGGTGGCTGTCGCGGGTGCGGCTGTTGACGCCGTCGGCGGCGATGACGAGGTCGTGGGAGCGGGCCAGTGCGGCGGCGGGCGGCGCCTCGGTGCCGAATCTCAGGGTGACGCCGAGCGCGCGGCAGCGCTCCTGGAGGATCGCCAGGAGCCGGTGGCGGCCGAGGGCGGCGAAGCCGTGGCCGCCGGAGCGCAGCACGGTCCCCCGGTGGACGACGTCGATGTCGTCCCAGTGCACGAACTCGCGGCTGAGCGCCGCGTACACGGCCGGGTCGGCGCTCCGGATGCCGCCGAGGGTCTCCGCGGAGAGGACGACGCCGAAGCCGAAGGTGTCGTCGGGGGCGTTGCGTTCCCAGAGGGTGACCTCGCGCCGGGGGGCGAGGCGTTTGAGGAGGGCGGCGGCGTAGAGGCCGCCGGGCCCGCCGCCGATGACCGCGACCCGTGCGGCGGCCGTCATCGCCCCTGCCACTTGGGGGGCCGCTTCTCGGTGAAGGCGGCGTGGAACTCGGCGTAGTCGGCGCTGTTCATGAGCAGGGCCTGGGTGGCGGCGTCCAGCTCGACGGCGGCGGCGAGCGGCATGTCGAGTTCGGCGGTGAGCAGGGCCTTGGTCTGGGCGAGGGCGAGGGCGGGGCCCTCGGCGAGGCGACGGGCGAGGGCCTGTGCGGCGGTGTGGGCCCCGCCCTCGTCGGCCAGCTGGCTGATGAGTCCGATGCGTTCGGCCTCGGGGGCGCGGACGGGCTCGCCGAGCATCAGCAGCCGGGTGGCGTGGCCGAGGCCGACGACGCGGGGCAGGAGGTAGGCGGCGCCCATGTCGCCGCCGGAGAGGCCGACCTTGGTGAAGAGGAAGGCGAAGCGGGCGGTCGGGTCGGCGACACGGAAGTCGGCGGCGAGCGCGAGCACGGCGCCGGCTCCGGCCGCGACCCCGTGCACGGCGGCGACCACGGGGAAGGGGCACTCCCGCAGGGCCCGTACGGTCTGGCCGGTCATGCGGTTGAAGTCCAGGAGGCGGCCGGTGTCCATGGCGAGGGTCGCGCCGATGATCTCGTCGACGTCGCCGCCGGAGCAGAAGCCGCGTCCTTCGCCGCCGAGCACGAGGGCGCGCACCGAGCCGTCGCGGGCGAGTTCGGGGAGGAGGTCGCGCAGGTCGGCGTAGGCGCCGAAGGTGAGGGCGTTGAGCTTGTCGGGGCGGGCGAGGGTGACGGTGGCGACGCCGGAGTCGAGGGTCAGGCGCAGGTGCCGCCATTCCTCGGTGCGGGACGCGGAGCCGGTGAACGGACTCATGGAGCACGGCCTCCTTCAGCCGGGGGGCTGGTGCCTGCCCGGTGAAGTTATCACCGCTACGTGACCGTCGTCACGAGTGCGCGATAGGGGTCAGCCCCTGTCGCGCACTCGTGGGGCGGGGCCGGCACGGGTCCGTGCGGCGGCCGTCGGCTCAGTCGGCCAGGGTGGCCACCAGGATCGCCTTGATGGTGTGCATCCGGTTCTCGGCCTCGTCGAAGACGACGGAGTGCACCGACTCGAAGACCTCGTCGGTGACCTCCAGCGAGGTCAGCCCGTGGCGCTCGTAGATCTCGCGACCGACCGTGGTGCCCAGGTCGTGGAAGGCGGGCAGGCAGTGCAGGAACTTCACGGCCGGGTTCCCGGTGGCGCGCAGCACGTCCATGGTGACGGTGTACGGGGCGAGCAGGGCGATGCGGGCGTCCCAGACCTCCTTGGGCTCGCCCATCGACACCCAGACGTCGGTGGCGACGAAGTCCGCGCCGCGCACGCCCTCGGCGACGTCCTCGGTGAGCGTGATCCGGGCGCCGCTCGTCTCGGCCAGCCGGTGGGCGCGGGCCACGATCTCGGGGGCCGGCCAGAGCTCCTGGGGGCCCACGATGCGGACGTCCATGCCCAGGAGGGCGCCGGTGACGAGGTAGGAGTTGCCCATGTTGTAGCGGGCGTCGCCGAGGTAGGCGTAGGCGACGTGGTCGAGCGACTTGGCGGTGTGCTCGCTCATGGTGAGCACGTCGGCGAGCATCTGGGTGGGGTGCCACTCGTCGGTGAGGCCGTTGTAGACGGGCACGTCGGCGTAGGCGGCGAGCTCCTCGACGATGTACTGGCCGTGACCGCGGTACTGAATGGCGTCGTACATCCGGCCGAGCACCCGCGCGGTGTCCCGGACCGACTCCTTGTGGCCGACCTGGGAGCCGGCCGGGTCGAGGTAGGTCGTATAGGCCCCCTGGTCCGAGGCGGCGACCTCGAAGGCGCAGCGGGTGCGGGTGGAGGTCTTCTCGAAGACGAGCGCGATGTTGCGACCCTGGAGTCGGCGCTCCTCGGTGCCCGCGCGCTTGGCGGCCTTGAGCTCGGCGGCCAGCTCGATCAGGCCGTGGAACTCCTCGGCGGTGAGGTCCGTCTCCTTGAGGAAGTGACGGCCCTTGAGGTTTGTCGCCATGGGATGGGCTCCTAGGTCATCAACAGTGCGGCAAAAATGGAAGTCTATACGACTACCCGCATCAGTATGCAGATGGGTCTCGTGGGTCAGGCACCGGGTACCGGATCCCGCTCGACCGGACAGCTCATGCAGCGCGGACCGCCCCGGCCCCGGCCCAGCTCGCTGCCGGGGATGGTGATGACCTCGATGCCGTGCTTGCGCAGGAAGGTGTTGGTCGTCGCGTTCCGTTCGTAGGCAACCACCACACCCGGCTCTATGGCCAGCACATTGCATCCGTCGTCCCACTGCTCCCGCTCCGCGGCGTGGACGTCCTGCCGGGCGGTCAGCACCCGGATGGAGTCCAGGCCCAGGGCGGCGGCTATCGCGCGGTGCATGTGCTCCGGCGGGTGGTCGGTGACCTTCAGCTCGCGCTCGCCGACGCCGGGCTCGATGGTGTACGAGCGGAGCATGCCCAGGCCCGCGTACTGGGTGAACGTATCGCCGTCGACCATGGTCATCACGGTGTCCAGGTGCATGAACGCCCGTCCCTTGGGCATGTCCAGCGCCACGATCGTACGGGCCGACCCGGCCGCGAACAGCCCGCGGGCCAGCATCTCCACCGCCTGCGGCGTGGTGCGCTCGCTCATCCCGATCAGCACCGCGCCCTCGCCGATGACCAGGACGTCGCCGCCCTCGATCGTCGACGGGTAGGCCGCCTGGCCCTCGCACCAGATGTGGAAGCCGCCCTGGGCGAAGAGCGGGTGATGGCGGTAGACGGCCTCGTAGTGCACGGTCTCGTGCCAACGGGCGGGCCAGCGCATGGCGTTGATGGACACCCCGTCGTAGATCCAGGCGGAGGTGTCCCGGGTGAAGAGGTGATTGGGCAGCGGGTTGAGCAGGAAGTCGTCCTGCTCCATCACATGGAAGCGGACGGAGACCGGCTCGGCGTGCCGTGCGAGGAACTCGCGCTTGGTCATGCCCCCGACGAGCCAGGAGGTCAGCTCCGGCACGGGCATCCCGTCGAAGGCGGCCCGCAGGTGGTCGGTGGCCAGCGGGCCGTACTCCTTCTCGTCGAAGACCCGGTCCAGGACGATCGCCCGGGCGAGGGGGTCGCGCAGGCTCTCCTCCAGCAGGTCCTGGAAGAGGTGCACCTCCACGCCGCGCTCGCGCAGCACGTCGGCGAAGCCGTCGTGCTCGGCGCGGGCGCGGCGCACCCAGAGCACGTCGTCGAAGAGGAGGGCGTCCTTGTTGGACGGTGTGAGCCGCTTCAGCTCCAGGTCGGGGCGGTGCAGGATGACGCGGCGCAGCCGCCCGGCCTCGGAATCGACATGGAATCCCATCTTCCCATCCTGACCTGAACGTGCCGTGATCACTCGGCACGCGGGGCACGGAGTGCCGCCGCGTGCCGGGTGCCCGCGCCGGGCGGGCCCGCTACAGGCGTGGGTCCACCGGCTCGGACTCCAGGGCGAGCACCGCGAAGACCGCCTCGTGGACCCGCCACAGCGGCTCCCCGGCCGCCAGCCGGTCCAGCGCCTCCAGCCCGAGCGCGTACTCGCGCAGGGCCAGGGAGCGCTTGTGGCCGAGGTGGCGTATGCGCAGCCGGGCGAGGTTCTCCGGGCGGGTGTACTCGGGGCCGTAGACGATGCGCAGGTACTCCCGGCCGCGGCATTTGACGCCGGGCTGCACGAGCCTGCCGTCGGTCCCGCGGACGTACGCCGCGAGCGGCTTGACGACCATGCCCTCGCCGCCCTGCCCGGTCAGCTCCAGCCACCACCGGGTGCCCGCGGCGAGCGAGTCCTCGTCCTCGGTGTCGACGACCAGACGGCGGGTGGGGGCGATCAGGCCGGCGGACCCGTCCTCGGGGCAGTCGGCCTCCACGAGCCGGTCGATCAGCGCCAGCTGCTCGTCGTGCGGGAGCGCGGCGAGGCTGCGGCCCTGGGCGGCCAGGACCTGGAACGGAGCCAGCCGGATGCCCTCGGTTCCTTCCCCGGCGCCGCCGCCCACCGGCCAGCAGTAGCGCCCGTAGGCCCGGGTGAAGGCGGCGGCGTCCTCGGCGCGCTCGCGCTGGCGGCCGAGCAGGCCGGAGACGTCCACGCCGCGTGCGACGGCCGCCTCCAGGGCCGCGAGGACCTCGGGGAAGGCCGTACGGGAGGCGGCGCCCACGGCCGCGTACTGGTGGCGCAGCAGCCCGGCCGCCTTGAGCGACCAGGGCATCAGCTCGGCGTCCAGCAGCAGCCAGTCGGTGTCGAGGTCCTCCCACAGGCCGGCGCCCGTGACGGCTTCGCCCAGCCGGGTCAGCACGCGCCCGGCCGGGCCTGCGTCGTCGAAGAACGGCCGGCCCGTGCGGGTGTACACCGCGCCCGGCAGGCCCTCGCCGGTGCGGAAGCGCTCGCGCGCCACCTCCGCGTCCCGGCACAGGAGGACCACCGCGCGCGAGCCCATGTGCTTCTCCTGGCAGATCACCTGGCGCACCCCGTCCGCGCGGTACGCGGCGAAGGCCTCCGCCGGGTGCTCCAGATAGCCCTCCTCCTTCGAGGTGGCGCACGGGGCCATGGTCGGCGGGAGGTAGACGAGCTGGTGGGGGTCGACGGCGAAGCGGCTCATGACCTCCAGGGCCGCCGCGGCGTTCTCCTCCTTGACCGCCACCCGGCCCAGGTGCCGGGTCTCCACGACGCGGCGCCCGGTGACGTCGGCGAGGTCGAGCGGGCGGCCGTCGGCCCCACCGGGCGCCTCGGCCGCCAGCGGCTTGACGGGCTCGTACCAGACCCGCTCGGCGGGTACGTCCACGAGCTCGCGCTCGGGCCAGCGCAGGGCGGTCAGCCTGCCGCCGAAGACCGCGCCGGTGTCCAGGCAGATGGTGTTGTTGAGCCAGGTCGCGGTCGTGGTGGGGGTGTGGCCGTAGACCACGGCGGCGCGGCCCCGGTAGTCCTCCGCCCAGGGGTAGCGCACGGGCAGGCCGAACTCGTCGGTCTCGCCGGTCGTGTCGCCGTACAGCGCGTGCGAGCGGACCCGGCCGGAGGTGCGGCCGTGGTACTTCTCCGGCAGCCCCGCGTGGCAGACGACCAGGGAGCCGCCGTCGAGGACGTAATGGCTGACGAGGGACGCGATGAACTGCCGCGCCCGCTCGCGGAACTCCGGGTCCCGCTCCGCCTCCCGCTCCAGCTGCCCGACGGTCTCGGCGAGGCCGTGCGCGACGTTGACCTGCCGGCCTTCCAGGAAGCGGCCCAGTTTGTTCTCGTGGTTGCCGGGGACGCACAGGGCGTGCCCGGCGGCGACCATGCCCATGACCAGGCGCAGCACGCCGGGGCTGTCGGGGCCGCGGTCGACGAGGTCACCGACGAAGACGGCGGTGCGCCCCTCGGGGTGCGCCGCGTCCACCGGGCGGCCCGTCTCGTCGCGGACGAGGGCGTAGCCCAGGGCGGTGAGCAGGCTCTCCAGCTCGGAGCGGCAGCCGTGGATGTCACCGATGATGTCGAAGGGGCCGGTGAGGTGCCGCAGGTCGTTGAAGCGCCGCTCCCGGACCACCTCGGCCGCCGCCACCTGCTCGGCGCCGCGCAGGACGTGCACCCTGCGGAAGCCCTCGCGCTCCAGCTGGCGCAGGGAGCGGCGCAGTTCGCGCTGGTGGCGCTGGATGACGCGGCGGGCGAGCCCGGCCCGCTCGGGACGGGCGGCGTTGCGCGCGGCGCAGACGTCCTCCGGGACGTCGAGGACGATGGCCACGGGCAGCACATCGTGCTCGCGGGCCAGCCGCACGAGCTGTTTCCTGGGCTCGGACTGCACATTGGTGGCGTCGACGACGGTCAGCCGTCCGGCCGCGAGCCGCTTGCCGACGATGTAGTGCAGGACGTCGAAGGCGTCCTTGCTCGCGCTCTGGTCGTTCTCGTCGTCGCTGACCAGGCCGCGGCAGAAGTCGCTGGAGACGGTCTCCGTGAGCTTGAAGTGGCGCGCGGCGAAAGTGGACTTGCCGGAGCCGGTGGCGCCGACGAGGACCACGAGGGACAGATCGGGTACGGCGAGGGGGATGCTCGTCGTGGTCATACGGCCTCCGCCTCCTTCGGGGTCTCGTGCTTGCGGAAGACGGACATCTGGGTCGGCGGCCCCACCTCGGGGTCGTCCGGGCCCACGGGGGCGAACTCCACGTCGTAACCGTGCCGCTCGGCCACCTTCCCCGCCCAGGCGCGGAACTCCTCGCGGGTCCACTCGAAGCGGTGGTCCGCGTGGCGCACCTGCCCGGCGGGCAGGGACTCCCAGCGGACGTTGTACTCCACGTTGGGGGTGGTCACCACGACCGTCGCCGGGCGGGCCGCGCCGAAGACGGCGTGCTCGAGCGCGGGCAGCCGGTCCGGGTCGACGTGCTCGACGACCTCGCTGAGCACGGCCGCGTCGTACCCGGCGAGCCGCCGGTCGGTGTAGGCGAGCGAGCCCTGCGTCAGCGTCACCCGGGCGGCCTGCCGCTCCGCCATCCGGTCCAGGCCCAGCCGCCGCGAGGCCTCCTTCAGGGCGCGGACCGACACGTCCACGCCCACGATCTCCGTGAAGCGCACGTCCTTGAGCAGCTCCCCCACCAGCCGGCCCTGACCGCACCCCAGGTCGAGCACGCGCGCCGCTCCGGCCCGCCGCAGCACCCCGAGGACCGCCTCGCACCGCTGGACGGCCAGCGGTACGGACGGCGCGTCCTGCCCCTCTTCGCACGCCGGGGCCTCGGTGTCGAGCTCCTCCGCCTCGGTGTCGTCGGCCTCGGCGAGGCGGGCGAGGGCGAGCCGGTCGAGCGCGTCATCGGTCAGGGACCGGCGGCGGGCCAGATAGCGATGGGTGATCAGGCGCTGTTCGGGGTGGTTCTCCAGCCACCCCTCACCGGAGCGCAGCAGCTTCTCGACCTCGTCCGGCGCCACCCAGTAGTGCTTGCCGTCGTCGAGCACGGGCAGCAGCACATACAGCTGGCGCAGGGCGTCGGCCAGCCGCAGCTCGCCCTCCAGCACCAGCGAGACATAGTGCGAGGCGCCCCACTCGGGGAAGCGCTCGTCGAGCTCCACCGGCCGGGCCGTGACCGTCCAGCCCAGCGGCGCGAAGAGCCGCTCCACCAGAGCCGCGCCGCCCCGCGCCGGCAGGACGGGCACCTCGATGCGCAACGGCAGGCTCTGCCCGGGCAGTTCGGGCCGGGCCGTGCACTGTCCCTTCATCGCGCTGGAGAAGACGCTGCCGATGGCCACGGCCAGCAGCGAGGACGCCGTGTAGGGGCGGTCGTTGACGTACTGCGCCAGCGCGGAGTCGGGTGCACCACCGCGCCCCTTGTCCTTGCCGCGCCGGACCAGCGCCACCGCGTCGACCTCGAGCAGCAGCGCCACCGTGCAGCGCTCCGCGCTCGCCTCGGGGTAGAGGACGTGCGCGGTGCCATGGGAGGTGGAGAACCGCTGCGCCTTGTCCGGATGCTTGTGCAGCAGGAATCCGAGGTCGGTCGCGGGGCGCCCGGGAGCGCCGGAGGTGCTGATCGTCAGGAACACCCGGCCGATTATCCCGGCGCGACCGGCCCGTTTCCTATGGGTTTTCCAGCAGCTCGGCCAGTTCGGCGATCCGCTCCGGCCCGACGCGACAGCAGCCGCCGATGAGCCGGGCCCCCGCGGCCCGCCAGACGCCGACCCGTGCGGGGTCGAACGTGGGCCGCCCCTGCCAGTCCCGTGCCCGCGCATCCCATCCCTCCCCGCTGTTCGGATAGACCACCACTGGCTTGCCCGTCACTTCGGCCGCGATCCGCACGGCCCCGTCCGCGTCGGCCGGCTCGCAGCAGTTGACGCCGACGGCGACGACCTGGTCGTTCCCGGCGGCCACCGCGAAGGCCTCCTCGAGCGGCTGTCCCGCCCGGGTGCTGCCGCCCGCCACGCTGTAGGACAGCCAGACCGGCACCCCGCAGCCGCGCACCGCCGCGAGCAGCGCCCGCGCCTCGTCCACGTCCGGGACCGTCTCCAGCGCGAGCACGTCCGGCCCGGCGGCGGCCAGCGTCTCGATCCGCGGCCGGTGGAACCGCTCCAGCTCCGCCACGCTCAGCCCGTACCGCCCCCGGTACTCGCTGCCGTCCGCGAGCATCGCCCCGTACGGCCCGACGGACGCGGCCACCCAAACCTCCCGCGCCACCCGCCCGGCCGCCCTCCGCGCCAGCTCCACGCTCCGCCCCAGCAGCGCCGCCGCCTCCCGGCGCCCGATCCCCCGCCGGGCGAAGCCCTCGAACGTGGCCTGGTAGCTGGAGGTGATGAGCACACGCGCCCCGGCCCGTACATAGGCCGTGTGCGCCGCCTCGATCTGCTCGGGCGCGTCGGCGAGCAGCCGGGCCGACCACAGCTCGTCGGAGAGGTCACAGCCCTGTGCCACGAGTTGATTGGACAGCCCCCCGTCCAGGACGAGCGGCCCGCGCGCGAGCGCCTCGGCGAGGGGTGTGGTGGAGGGTGTGGTGGCCATCGGGGGATCCTCCGCGGTGTCCTGGTGCGGGCCGGCGGTCGCCTCGGCGGCCGTCGGGCCCCATCCTGCCCCCTCCCTCCCGCCTTTTCGAACACCCGTCAACCGACGGCACCGGCACCGTCCGGCTCACTCCTGCCGGGTGAAATTCCCCGGCGCCCACGGGCCGGCGCGGCATCCGCCAGTGTCCGGACGCGCCCGGTGGTCGTTGGCTCGGGCGGAGCCGGACCGCCCGGCCCGCGCACCGGTGTCCGCTGCCGGAGGCGACGATCGCAACGCCGCCCTCCCCCACCGGGAGGGCGAGGGCCGAGGAGGCCACCATGACCCAGGAAGCCGTGCCCGACGAGGCAGTGCCCACCCAGGCCGCTTCCCAGCAGCAGAGCGCACCCAAGGGCCTGCTGCAGCAGATGGAGGAGCTGATGGCGGCGCTCAACGCCGATCTGACGCAGCTCGACGCCGACCTTCAGTCGTCGGACCGGCCGTCCACGACCGGCCCCGCCGAGCAGACCCCGCACCAGGGCGGCGCCGGCACGGACTGACGTACACCCCGCGGGCATCCACGCACCCGCGCTCCGCGCCTTCCTCATGCGGCACCTCCCCGCTCACGCAGGGCGAGCCGTCTGAGCAGTCCGCCTATCCGGTCCGTCGTCTCGTCGGCGGCGTCGATCCCTTCGATGCACTGCCAGTAGACGGCATCCTCCTCGCAGGCGCAGGCCACGCCCACCAGGGCTATGCCCACCTCACCCAGGAGCTCGGCGAGGCGCGTCAGCACCGTCCAGGCGTCGCGCACTTCGGTGAGCTGTGCCGCCCGTAAGCCTCCGGCGCGCGACGCCGTCCGGCAGAGCCCGCCGGAGGCCCGGCAGCCCGCCTCGCTCAGACCCCGGGCCGCCGCGCGCGCCTCGAAGGGCCCCTGGACCGCGAGATGACTGCCGACGGCTTCCGCCAGCGCCTGCGCCTGCCAGGCCTCGACGACGATGTCCTGAACCGTCCTGGCCTGCGCCAGGGCGTGCCTCGTGGCTTCGATCAGCCGCGCTGCCTCCATGACCGTCCCCCATACTTCCCGTCCGCCCGCTCTCACTACCCAGAGTGATGACTAACCGCCGGAAAAGCCAGGGGAATTCAGAAATCTGTGGATACCAGATGCGGTGTGGATATCCCCATCACTCCGGAGAGTGACCATCACCATGATCCGCTCCCCCGCCGCCCGGCTGCCCCGGTGCCGGAAATCGCCGCTCATTTCGGTCGATCTTCGCCGACAGCGCCGCCAGAGCGTCGATCCCCAGCACATCGCAGAACTGCAGCAGGTACGCCAGGACGTCCGCGACCTCGTCCTCCACCCGGTGCGCCGTCGCGGGCGTCTCCATCACGCGCGCCGACTGTTCGGGCGTCAGCCACTGGAAGATCTCCACCAGTTCGGACGCCTCGACGCTCAGCGCCGAGGCAAGGTTCTTGGGCGTGTGGAAGGGCTGCCAGTCGCGCGCGGCCGCGAACGCGGCCAGCCGGCGCTGCAGCGCCGGGAGGTCGAGGGGCTGCTCGGGAAGACGGTGCTGAGGGTGTTCGGTCACGCCCCCAGGTCTACCATCGACACCCCTGGCACCTCTTCCACCGCTTCCCCCGTCGAACCTCGCACCGTCCCCACCAGTCTGATGTGCCCCCGCTCGCACATCCGCGCCGCCAGCCCCAGCAGTTCCCGTGACTGCCGTGGATCGAGGCACCGGTCGAGGCCGTCCGCCAGGACGGTCAGCACCTGCCGCGCCGGCAGCACCTCGGCGGCCTGGTCCATCGCCAGCACCCCGGGCCCCGTCAGCAGCACCAGACACAGCGCCAGATAGCGCAGCTCCCCGTCACCGAGCCGCTCCAGGGGCGTCGCCGCACCGGACTGCCGCGCCAGCACCGCCCGTACGAAGCCGCCGTCCAGGCCCTGCACCGCCACCCCCTCGACCGCTCCCCGGCACCCGGCGCCGGCCGCCGTGACCAGGGCCGCGTGCCGGGTGACGCATTCGTGGCGCGTACGGCCCAGCACCGCGGCAACGTTGTCGCACGCGCCGCGCAGCAGCCCGTCGCGTGCGGCGACCGGGGCGCGCATCAGCTCGGGCCGCGGGTCGCAGGGGAAGACCGAACGCAGGGCGAGCACCACCTGCTCGGCCGCGTCGAGGACCATCCGCTGCCCGGCGGTCTTGCCCGCGACCCGCAGCGGCAGCAGTGCCGTGCCCAGCCGGTCGTCGGGCAGCGGGGCCCGGGTGACGGGCACCGAGCCCGCCGTGTGCCAGGCCGCCTCCACCCTCGGCAGCCCCGGGTCGCGCAGGGCGGTGGACAGCAGCGTCCGCCCGGAACCGGTCAGCCGTTCACCGACGACCCGCAGTTCGGGCTCCGCCTGCACGGCCACGTCCAGCCGGACCGGCCCCGCCGGCCCCTCCACCGTGCAGCCGATGCGGAAGCCGCGCCGCCCCTGCTCGTCGGGCCGGGCGCCCTGCGGTACGCACGCACCGGCGCCGCCGGCCACGGGGGCGAGCGCCTCGTCGAGGGTGTCGCCTCCCGCGAGCCGCGCGAGGGCCTCGTAGGCCTGGAGGGCGCTGGACTTGCCGCTGCCGCTCGCCCCCCGGAACAGGGTCAGCGGGCCGAGCGGATAGACGGCGTTGCGGTGCGATTTGAAGGCGGAAAGCCGCAGTTCGGTGACGGCCGGGCGCTGAAGCTGGGTGGCTGCGTCCATGCCGGGACCGTATGCGGCGGCGACTCAGCCAAACCGTTTCAGCTGATCATTCTTCCTACGATCGGGGTACCCCGAGGCCACCTCCGTCCCTTCGGGCGCGAGCAGAAAGACATTCGTGTCGACCCGGTGCATACCGCTGCCCAGCCCGAAGACGACACCGCTGGAGAAGTCCAGGATCCGCCTGGCGACGTCGGAGTCGGCGCTCGTGAGATCCAGCAGCACCGGGATCCGGGCGATCAGGTACTCGGCGACCTCGCGCGCGTCCGCGAAGACCTGCACGCGGAGCACGACGAGCCGCCGCTGGTTCTGCTCGGGCTCCTCCTCGGGCAGCGCCCGGTGGTCGGGCCAGGACGGCCATGTCTGATGTCCGCGCAACGGGACGACCTCGGCCAGTCCCTGCCACTGCTCGTCGGTGGCCTCGGACCTGTTCACCGGATCACACCCTTCCGGGGAACGTGCTGGCTATGTACATCCCGCGATTTTAGGGGGAAACACCCCCGTTAGGCCCAATGACACGCGCCGCTCCCCGACGGGGGACACCCTCGAAGGAGAGAGCGAACCTCACGACGTCGCGGCGGCCGGGGGCCGGTGCTGGACGGTGTCGGCGAAGGCGTGCACGGCACGGGTCCGCAGGGCCCGGTGCAGTCGCAGCAGGTGCCGGATCTCGCGGTGCACGGTGGACTCGCTGGCGTGCACCTCCGGCAGCAGGTCCTTGTCGAGCTCGTGGTGGAGCTTGGTCGCACCGGCCAGCGCGTCGCGCCGGGTGGCCTCGATCCAGCACGCCGCGGCCAGCAGCCGTTCGCGTTCGCGGTGGCCGGCTTCGGCGGCCTTGCTCGACGCTTCCTCCAGGAGCCGCGGCGAGGCCCAGCCGTCGTGCAGGAACGTGATGCTGTCGCGAATGTCGATGACGCGCTGGTGGAGCTGCTCCCAGGCGTTGCTGAACGTCAGCACGTCCGCGGTCCGCGACCGCGGGGTCATCACCACCAGCTCGGGGGTCGCCTCGCGCAGCAGCATCCACAGTCCGTACAGGCGCTGCCTGCGGTACCAGTACAGGGCCGCCTTGCGCAGTGGCTCGAGCGCGGCCAGCGAGCATCCGAGGGCGACGAGGACGAAGCGGGTGAAGGAGCACCAGAAGCCGACCAGGGCGAGCGTGGGCGGCGCCTCGGTGAACCACCGCACGGCACGGATGACCAGGTAGGGCAGCTCGGCGGTGGTGCCGACGGCGAGCGCCAGCATGCTCAGGCGCAGTACGGGGCTGCGCATGGTGATGCCGTGGCGCCAGAAGAGGGCGCCCGCCCCCACCGCCGTGACCAGTCCGAAGGTGATCCAGGCGACGGCGTAGCCGGCCCACCAGCCGTGGGCCTGGGCCCCGAAGCGGTCGGCGGCGGGCGTGACGACGAAGAAGGCCAGGGCGAGGGCGGCCATGGTGGCCGCGCTCACCGCGGGGGCGCGGCGCAGCCAGAGGGGGGTGGCATGGCCCGCCCGGTGCAGGGCGACCGCGAACCACCAGACCGCGGCGAAGTCGGTGAGCGCGACCAGGGCGACGGCGAGTTCGCCCGCCTTGGCCACGCCGGTGGTGCTGTCGAACCAGCGCCCCACCGGGGCCTGGATCATCAGTGAACCGGTCGCCAGGACCAACAGCACGACCCAGACGGGTCGTTGGGGTGCGCGCCAGAGAGCGGAGATCCGCAGGACCAGAACGGTCCATACGATGAAGAGGATGACCCCGCGCAGGGTCTCGACCCAGGACGGCACATTATGCAAAGCCGGCTCCGAGCAGCTGTTCGGCGCGGCGCTCCACGGCGCTGACGCTCTTCGGCCGCAGCTGGCCCGCCTTCTTCAGGACCATGGTGGAGAACGTCTCGGCGAGCTCCTCCTCGGCGTTGCTGCACGGCTTGCCGCTCGCGGGCTGCTCGCCCCCGTCAGCCGGAGCCGCAGCCTGGGACTCACCCACCAGTTCCTCGGGCGGCTTCCCGTGGCCGGCCAGCATGTGGCATATCTCGTGCAGGACGATGTGGTCGCGGTAGTAACCGGTGGCGGACGAGCGGTAGATGATGCGATCGCCGGACCCGTCGTCGAACCACAGCCCGAAGGGCATGGCCGGCAGGTCCATCGGGTGCAGCGTCAGTGGACGGCCCCGCGACTGCGCCAGGGAGCGGCACAAGACTTCGACGTCCCACGGGCGGGGAAGGTCGGGGAGTCTCATGACGAGCTCTTCGGCTTCGGCCCGCACATGCTTACCAGTCATGGGCTTACCTCTTCCTTGCGTAGGCGGGCATCGCCGACTCATCACTCTCCGATGGGGTAGTACGACCTGTTCCGGCTCTCGCGGAATCATCTCCCGACGCGCCGTACCCCACCGTGGTGACTCCCCCAAGTCCCCCGCCTGTCCGATCAGCTGTTCAACTGTACATCGCAGTGGACACATGGGGAACGATCTGATAGCCGTGGGCCGATTCCTGCTGGTTTCATGCCTGTACGCCGCGCGCGGTGCACCGCCGGGCCTGCCGACACCTCGACGACACTTGGAGCTACGTCCGTGGACGATTCCCGCTCGGCCATACGCGCCGCCCGCTTATTCGACGGAGTCACCGCGCACGACGGCCCGGTCATGGTCCTGGTCGACGGCGGGCGGATCACCGACGTCGACCTCACCGGCGCCAACCCGCCGGAGGGCGTGGCCGTGACGGACCTGGGGGACGTCACACTGCTGCCGGGGCTGGTGGACGCGCACAGCCATCTTGTCTTCGATCCGAGCGGGCCCACCGAGCAGCAGATGGTCCACGACGACGACGCCACCGTGCTGGCCCGGATGCGGGAGCACGCCGCGCGCGCCCTGCGGGCCGGGATCACCACCGTGCGCGACCTCGGCGACCGCGGGTACCTCGCGCTGCGGCTGCGCGAGGAGTACGCGGACGGGGCGCTGGGGCCGCAGATCCTCGCGGCCGGGCCGCCCATCACGCGCGGCGGCGGGCACTGCTGGTACCTCGGCGGTGAGGCCGACGGCACCGAGCAGGCGGTGGCGGCGGTCGAAGCCCGCGCCCGCAGGGGGACGGACCTCGTCAAAATCATGGCGACCGGGGGGATGTCCACCAGGGGGTCGGATCCGGGAGGGGCGCAGTACAGCCTGGCGGAACTGCGGGCGGTCACGCGGACCGCGCACGGACTGGGCCTGCCGGTCACCGCGCACGCGCACGCGGCCTCGGGCATAGCCGATGCCGTGGCGGCCGGTGTCGACGGCATCGAGCACTGCACGTTCATGACGCCGTCGGGGGTGCGGATGGATCCCGCGACGGTCGACGCCATGGCCGCGGCGGGCACGTTCGTCGGCTGCACGGTCGTCAAACCCCGCGCGGGCATGCCCGACGAGGTGCTGCGGACCATCGAGCCGTACTGGGAGAACCAGGCCTCCATGCACCGCCGCGGCGTGCGCGTCGTCTGTTGCACCGACGCCGGCATCAACCCGCACAAGCCGCACGACGTGCTCCCCGGCGACCTGGTCTATTTCGCCTCGCAGGTCGCCACCAACACCGAGGCGCTGGTCTCGGTCACCTCCCTGGCCGCCGAGTCCTGCGGCCTGGCCGGCCGCAAGGGGCGCGTCGCCGCCGGGTACGACGCCGATCTGCTGGCCGTGGCCGGCGATCCCGTCCGTGACATCGGCGCGATCCGTGCGGTCCGGGCGGTCCACCGCGCCGGGCTGCCGGCGTTCCGGGAGCCATGACGGCCGGCTGATGCGGGGCGGCGAAACCTTCCCGCGTCAGCCAGGATGAACAGGCCAATACCCATCGAACGAGTTTCAGTTGCGCCCGATATCTGGCAAAGTGTGGGTGGCCCCACAGTCGTCGGAGGTCAACCGGCGCATTCACTGGTGCCATGCAAAAGGGGGGCAGCAGCCCATGAACGGCGAGAGGGACGGACAGGCCCGGCGCAAGCTGACGGTGGCGGAGAAGCTCGACCACCTGATCACATTGCGCGCCGAGTTGAGCGAGGACGGCAAACCGTCCTACAAAGCGCTCGCTGCGGCTATCGCGGCCCAGTCGGGGGAGACGTTCTCCGGCCCGTATCTGTGGCAGCTGCACCGCGGTGAACGCACGAATCCCACCTTGCGCCATCTGGTGGCGATGGCACGGTATTTCGAGGTGCCCGTCTCCTATTTCACCGACGACGACGTCGCGCGGAGAATGATCGACGAGGAACTCCTGGCCAGTCGTGAGCTGGACCGGTCCATGGCCGAGGCGGGGGTGAGCGCGCTGTTTCTCCGCGGCAATCTCGCGGCCCTGTCCCCGGAAGGCAAGCGCATGGCCGCGGACATGATCCGGCAGCTGCGTGACCTGGAGCAGTGCGCGAAGGAGTCTCCGTCCCCTCCACCCACCTGAGCCCGGGGCGGTGGCATGATGCGACACGGGTACGAGGTGGTGTGCCCTCCTGTCCGGACGAGCCACGGGGAGCGGGCCGAGATGCACTGGAGGCGTCTGCGTCGGCAATGCCGCAAGGTGATCAGCGGCATCCCCCTGCCGGAACCTTTCTCCGCCCAGGAGCTCTGCGCCCGCCTGTCGGCCGAACGGGCCCGTCCCCTGCATCTGTTGCCGCTGCCGACGCCGACGGTCCCGGGCACGCCGTCGGGCATGTGGCTGGTCACCGAACGCGGCGACTATGTCTTCTACGACGCGCAGACCAGCCCCCTGCACCAGGAGCACATCATCATGCACGAGATCGGCCACATGGTGTGCGACCACCGCTCGCAGGGTGACGAGCAACGGCTGTTCCGGCACCTCGACATCACCGACCCGCAGTCGATCCGGCAGGTGCTGCCCCGGCTGCGCTACTCCGACGAGCAGGAACAGGAAGCGGAGATGATCGCCACCCTCATCCTGGAGGCGGCCGGCCGGCTGCCCGCACCGAGCCGGCTCTCGGGGATGCTGGGCGGACTGGAGTCCGCCATGGGGCTGCGCGGCCTGCGCACCACGGGAGCGTCATGCTCGCGTGGTTAGAGACCACGGGCATCGCCGCCCTGTGGGTCGTGGCGACCGCCCGTGCTCCGCAGGGCCTGCGCGACCGGTCCCAACGGCCCCTGTGGCTGGCCATCGTCATGATCGCGCTCGCGATGTCGATCCACCTGGAACCGGTCACCGCCGCACTGGGACACCTGGTGCCGGACGAGCACTGGATCGACCTGACCAAACATTTGTTCAGCATCATCGACGCGGCCGCCGTGCTGTGGTTCATCTTCGGCGCCGCGGACCGCCACCGCCATACGGCCCTGGTGTTCTGCACCGCCGCCACCGTCATGTCCGCCCTGGTGCTCCTGGACCTGGGGGCGCCCGGGCACGCCCGCAACCAGATCGCCGGATCGGCGGCGACGCCGGGCGTGCCCCTCGCCTACTGGTGGCTCTTCTTCCTCTTCCATCTGATGGCGGACACCACCTGCGGAGTGGTGTGCTGGCGCTACGGCCGGCAGGACACCCCGCGGCTCCTGCGCCTGGGGCTGCGGCTGTTCGGCACCGGCACCCTGCTGGCGTCCCTGCTGTGGGTGCTCAAGCTCGTCTATCTGCACACGCGGTCGACGGCCGTCTGCCTCTGGTTCTCCCCCGTCACCGGCGTGGAGGCCTGGTTCATGGCGATCGGCGCCGCGCTGCCGGTGGTCATCCAGCTGCGCGCCCACCGCCGCTACCGGCGCACCTACCGGCGGCTCGCCCCCTTGTGGCACGACCTGACCGCCGCCAGCCCCGATGTCGTCCTCACCCCGGACAACCGCCTGTGGGAGGCGGCGATGCCCCTCCAACTGCGGTTGTACCGGCGCGTGATCGAGATCAGGGACGCGATGATCGTGCTGCGCAACTACGTCACCCCGGCCGCGCTCGAGGCCGTGCACCGGCACGTCGCCGAGCAGGCCGTCCCCGAGCATCTGGTCAACGCCCACGTCACGGCCTGCTGGCTCACCGCGGCCCTGGACGCCCGGTGCAACGGACGGCCCCCGCACTCCCAGACGGTCAACCTCGCCGGACCGGCGGCGAACGACCTCACGGACGAGATCGGCCATCTGCTGCGGGTCGCCGACGCCTACCGGTCGCCGTCCCTGCGGGCGTACAAGGCGGCGCTGTCCGCCGCGGCCTCCTAGCGGCGACGCCCGGGGCGGCCGCGGCGCGCGGTGCTCAGATGGCCGGCCGGAAGAAGAACGTCTTACGGCGCAGGATCTTGCCGTCCCGGAGCACATAGGTGTCGGCGAACGCCTCGTCGAGGGCGACGCCGTCCCTGCTGCTGCCCAGGAAGCGGCCCCAGCAGGCCACCGCCCCGGTGCCGCCCGCCACATGGTCCACGTGGTGGCGTCCGGCGGCGATGATGCGCTCGTGCTCGTAGAACCGGCGGATGCGCTCCAGGCCCTCCAACGGCTCGTACCCGGGACGCTCGTAGACGGCGTCCTGGTCGAACACCGAGGCGAGGTCGTCCCAGTGGCGGTTGTCGATGACGTGGAAGAGGTCGCCGACCAGGACGTCGGCTGAGCGCTCGGCGGGCGGTGTGGTCATGATGTCCCCCTGGTGTTCTTCTGGTGTGCTGCGGATGCGGCGGCGACGTCAGCCGACGTCGGCCAGGACCTTCTCGAAGGCGACGGACAGCCGGTCCACGGCTTCCCGTCGTTGCGCGTCGTCGAGCGAGGCGTAGGACAGCCGCAGCAGGTGCGACCCGTCCCGCTCGACGCAGAAGTGGGCGCCGGGGACGAACGTCACGCGCTCGGCCAGCGCCTTGGCGTACAGCGCCTCCGCGGTGACGCGGTCGTCGTCCACCGTGCACCACAGGAACAGGCCGCCGCGCGGCTCGCCGAAGGAGAGCCGGGGCAGGCGCTCGCGCAGCAGGGCCGCCAGCGCCTGGGCCTTGTCGCGGTACAGACCGCGCAGCCGCTCGGTGTGCCGGGGCAGGAAGTCCGCGTCGGCCAGCAGGTCGGCGAGCACGTACTGGCCGAGGGTGTTGGTCTGCAGGTCGCCGCACTGCTTGGCGGCGACCAGCTCGGGGATCAGCGCGGCGGGGGCGACGAGCCCGGCCACGCGCAGGCCCGGGCAGAGCGTCTTGGACAGGCTCATCAGCCGGATCACACGGTCGCTGTGCACGTCCACGGAGGGCAGGCGCTCGCCGGTGAACGTCAGGGCGGCGTACGGGTCGTCCTCCACGATCAGGAAGCCGTAGCGGTCGGCGAGTGCGGCCAGGTGCACGCGGCGCTCCGCGCTGAGGACCGCGCCGGTGGGGTTGTGGAAGTTCGGCACGACGTAGACGAGCTTGCACCGGGCGCCGGCCGCGAGCCGCTCCTCCAGGAGGTCGGTCCGTATCCCGTCGCTGTCGCCGGGAACGGCCAGCAGGTGGGCTCCGGCGCGCTGGAAGACCTGGACGGCGCCCAGGTAACTGGGGTCGTCCAGCGCCACCGTGTCGCCCTCGTCCAGCAGCGCCTGGGCCACCAGGTCCAGCCCCTGCTGGCTGCCGCTGGTGACCATGACCCGGGACGCGGGCACGGTGGCGCCCGTGGCGCTCGCCTGGTGGGCCAGCGCCTCGCGCATCGCCGGCAGGCCCTCGGTCGGCCCGTACTGCAGGGCGCCGGTTCCGGAACGGGCCATGACCTGGCCCATGACATCGGTGATCCGGTCCACCGGGAAGCTCTCGGCCGCCGGAATGCCTCCGGCCAGGGACAGCATGCCCGGCATGGCCGCCGCGGCCAGGATGTCGCGGAGGGCGTCGGAGCGGACCCGGTGGGTGCGCCGGGCCAGCAGCGGCCCGAGCTCCTCCCCACCGAACGGAATACGGGTGTGCGTCACGAGGACTCCTCGGTAGTCGAATGCGCTGCACGCGCGGCGCGGAATGCCGAAGTCGTCTGCGGAGCGGGGACGTTCAGTCCTTGCGGGCGGACTCCGCCGGCTCGTCGGACTCGATCGTTCCGTCCATGTTGATGCCGCGGAAGGACGCCCACACCACGAGGGCGCCGCCGCAGACGACGGCCATGTCGGCGACGTTGAAGACGGGCCAGTTCGGCAGCTGGATCCAGTCCACGACGCGGCCCTCCAGCGGGGCCGGGGCACGGAAGACGCGGTCCACCAGGTTCCCGGCCGCGCCGCCCATTATCAGGCCGAAGGTGACCGCCCAGATGCGGGAGCGGATCCGCAGCGAGAACCAGAGCATGCCGCAGATCACACCGAACTTGACCAGACTGAACAGCCACGTCGAGCCCTCGCCGATGGAGAAGGCCGCGCCCCCATTGGTCACCAGGCTGAACCGGAGCAGACCGCCGAGGACCCGCACCGGTTCGTCGGCGGAGAAGTGCGCCAGCGCGATCTGCTTGGTGACGAAATCCAGCACCAGCGGCACCAGCGCGACGATGACGACGAGGCCCGTCCGCCGCGGCAGGGCATCGGTGGATTCGCTCGTCGTCATGGGGTTCTCCGTGGTCTGTGCGCTGGTCAATGACGTTCCTCGTGCTGTGTGGTGGCACACCGTCCGCCGGCTCGCCGAGCACCCTGGCGGCGCACGAGCAGTGTAGGCCAGCCCCAAGCGGCACAACCGTTCGTATCCGATCCCGCCTTCGGGCGTTGACCTGGCGTTTTTCCTTCCGTCGACCTCCCTCGAGGCTCGATCAACTGAGGGCGTCGTGATCGATATTTCGCCAAGGCGGAGGCGGAGGAGGCCCGGCCGACCGGCCGGGACGCGACCGTCTCACCCGCCCCTTTCCGGACACCCGGGCCACTGTCGCCGAGTGGAACGTTCCTTCATGGGGCATTTTTCCCCGTACCGTCACCGGACTCCCGGTGGCTCGATCTCGACGGTTACTTTGGATCAACCCTTGCCCAAGACATGCCCCCTCATGACAGTGTCTGAATCGCGCGGTTCGGCGGCGCGACGCCACGGGGGGCGGACGACTTGGTGACGGCACCCCTGTACGACGTCCTCTCGCGACTGAAGCCGCCAGGCGTTACTGACAGGGGGAGTCGGGGGACTCGCGGACGCGACAGGGGTCCCGTTTCACGTGTATTCGAGCCGCGCGCGCCACAGAGCCGCGTGCGCTGATATTCCAATTCGGACTTGGGCTGTTACCAGTTGACGCCCGCGCATCGCCATGGTGAATGAGGGGCGCAGTGACCGACCTGCACGACGTGTTTTCCGACTCTGCCTCGGAACGGAACACCTCGGGAATGAACACCTCGGAAGAGAACCTGACGCAGGAAGATCACATCGCGGTGGTCGGCCTCTCCTGCCGGCTTCCGCGAGCGGCCGGTCCCGCGGAGTTCTGGCGCCTGCTGAGCCGTGGCGAGAGCGCCATCGGTGAGGTTCCCCCGGGGCGTTGGCCCGAGGACGCGCTGTCGGCCGCGGACCTTCCCGACGAGCTGAGGGACCGTACGCGCCGGGGCGGATTCCTGGACGACGTCGATCAATTCGATGCGGGGTTCTTCGGCATTTCGCCCCGCGAGGCCGCCGTCATGGACCCGCAGCAGCGGCTCGTCCTGGAATTGAGCTGGGAGGCGCTGGAGGACGCCGGGATCGTCTCCGGCCAGTGGCGCGGCGGCCCCACCGGCATCTTCATCGGCGCGGCGTCGAACGACTACGCCACCCTCCTCGACCGCAGCGGCACCGCGACCCGGAGCCCGCACGCGGTCGCCGGCGCCCAGCGGGGCATCATCGCCAACCGCGTGTCCTACGCCCTGGGCCTGCGCGGCCCGAGCCTGACCGTCGACGCCGGCCAGGCGTCGTCGCTGGCCGCGGTGCACATGGCGTGCGAGAGCCTGCGGCGCGGCGAGTCGCACCTGGCACTGGCCGGCGGTGTGCACCTCAACCTGCTGCCCGACGCCGCGATCGGCATGGCCCGGCTCGGCGCGCTCTCCCCCGACGGCCGCTGCCACACCTTCGACGCCCGGGCGAATGGCTACGTGCGCGGCGAGGGCGGCGCGGTCGTGGTGCTCAAGCCCCTCTCCCGCGCCCTGGCCGACGGCGACTCCGTCTACTGCGTGATACGCGGCAGCGCGGTGAACAACGACGGCGGCGGCGACGGCCTGACGGTCCCGAACCGCTCGGCGCAGGAGGACGTGCTGCGGCTCGCCTACGAGCGGGCGGGCATCGGCCCGGACCAGGTGCGGTACGTCGAACTGCACGGCACCGGCACCAAGGTCGGCGACCCCGTCGAGGCCGCCGCGCTGGGCGCCGTGCTCGGCGCCCCGCGCACCGACGCGTCGCCGCTGCTCGTCGGCTCGGCCAAGACGAACGTGGGTCATCTCGAGGCGGCCGCCGGCGTGGTCGGCCTGGTGAAGACGGCCCTGTGCATCAAGCACCGGAACCTGGCCCCCAGCCTCAACTTCACGACGCCGCACCCGGACATCCCGCTCGCCGAGTGGAAGCTCCGCGTGGTGACGGACGCGAGGGCGGACGACGCCGTATGGGGTGGCGAGGCGGGTTCCTTCGTCGCCGGTGTGAGTTCGTTCGGCATCGGCGGCACCAACTGCCACGTGGTCGTGTCCGAGCCCCCGGCGGGCGGGGAGCGGGAGTCCCGCGGCACGGGCGGGGACGGCGTCGTGCCGTGGGTGGTCTCCGGCCGCACCCCCCTGGCGCTGCGCGCCCAGGCCGGGCATCTGCGGGAGTTCCTCGCGGACGCCCCCGGGCTCCGCCCGGCCGACGTGGCGCTGTCCCTGGCCACCACGCGCGGCGCCTGGGAGCACCGCGCCGTCGTGATCGCCTCCGAGCAGGAGGAGTTCACGCGGGCGCTGGACGCCGTGGCGGCGGACGGCACCGACGCCGCGCTGGTGCGGGGCACCGCCGGCGCCCCGGGCAAGACGGTGTTCGTCTACCCCGGGCAGGGCTCGCAGTGGGCCGGCATGGCCCGTGAGCTGCTCGCCGGATCCCCCGTCTTCCGGGACCGCATCGCCGCCTGCGACCAGGCGCTGCGACCGTACGTGGACTGGTCGTTGACCGACGTGCTGAACGAGGCACCGGGCGCTCCGGCGCTCGAGCGCGTCGACGTCGTCCAGCCCACCCTGTGGGCCGTGATGATCGCGCTGACCGACGTCTGGCGCTCCTTCGGCGTGCACCCGGACGCCGTGGTCGGGCACTCCCAGGGAGAGATCGCGGCCGCGTACGTGGCCGGGGCGCTGTCCCTGGAGGACTCGGCGAGGATCGTGGCCCTGCGCAGCCTGGCCCTGGCCCGCCTCGCGGGCACCGGCGCGATGGCCACCCTCTCGGTGCCGGTGGAGCAGGTCCGCGACAAGCTGCGGACGGCGGAGGGCCGGCTGGAGGTCGCGGCCGTCAACGGGCCCTTCTCCACCGTGGTCTCGGGCAGCGCACAGGCCGTCGAGCACCTCGTGGCCGAGTGCGAGGCCGAGGGCTCCTGGGCCCGTGTGATCCCCGTCGACTACGCCTCCCACTCGGCCGACGTCGAGGTCCTGCGCGAGGAACTGCTGGAAGCCCTGGCCGGCATCGCTCCCCGGTCGGGCGAGGTCGCCTTCTACTCGACCGTGAGCGGCGAGGCCCTGGACACCGCGGAGCTGACCGCCGACTACTGGTACGGCAATCTGCGCCGGCCCGTACGGTTCGAGGACGCCACCCGCACCCTGCTGGAGCACGGCCACCGGACGTTCGTCGAGGTCAGCGCCCACCCCGTGCTCACGACGGCGCTCCAGCCGACCGTGGACGGGCAGGCCACCGGCGACGGCCGGACGCATCCGGCGACGGTCGTCGGAACGCTGCGGCGCGACGAGGGCGGCCTGCGCCGTCTGCTGACGTCCGTGGCACAGCTGTACGTACGCGGCGTGGACGTCGACTGGCGCGCCGGCCTGGGCGACGGTCCGGCACGCCGGGTCGCGCTGCCCACCTACCGCTTCCAGCGGCAGCGCCACTGGCTGGAGGGCACGGCCCGGGTCGGTGCCGCCGAGGCCCCCTTCTGGCAGGCGGTGGAGCGCGCGGACGCGGTGGCGCTGGCCGACGCGCTCGGCATGGACGAGGAGCGGCGCACAGCGCTGCGGGAGGTCCTGCCCGCACTGGCGGACTGGCGGCGCACCCACCTGGTCACGCCGCCCGCTTCCCCCGAGGAGGCCGCCGCCGAGCCCGGTGATCGTGTGCGGGCGCTCGGCCGGGAGGAGCTCGCGGACCTCGTGCGCTCCACCGCGGCCGCCGTCCTGGGCCACGCCGGGCCCGAAGCGGTGGACCCCACGCGGACGTTCAAGGACCTGGGCTTCGACTCGGTGGGCGTGGTTGAGTTCCTGGAGCGGCTCACCGCCGCGACCGGGCTGCCCCTCTCCCCCACCCTGATCTTCAACTTCCCCACGCCCGGCCTGCTGGCCGACCGGCTGCGCGCGGAGGCGACGGGCGAGCACCGCGATGCCGCCGTGGCACGGCGCGGTCCCGTCGACGACCAGGAGCCGATCGCGATCATCGGCATGGCCTGCCGGTACCCGGGCGGCGTGAACTCGCCCGAGGACCTGTGGCACTTGGTGTCCGAGGGCACCGACGCGATCTCCGGCTTCCCCACCGAGCGCGGCTGGGACCTGGACGCGCTCTACGACCCGGACCCCGACCCCTACGCGTCGGGGAAGTTCTACGCGACCGGCGGCGGGTTCCTGCACGAGGCGGGGCGTTTCGACGCGGCGTTCTTCGGCATCAGCCCGGTCGAGGCGGCGGCGATGGACCCCCAGCAGCGCCTGCTGCTGGAGAACGCCTGGGAGGCCATGGAGCGGGCCGGGATCGACCCGGGCACGCTGCGCGGCAGTGACACGGGCGTGTTCGCCGGTGTGATGCGCAACAACTACGAGCCGCCCGTGGTTCCCGTCGAGTACGAGGGGCACCTGCTCACCGGCAACGAGAACAGCGTCGCTTCGGGCCGTATCGCCTACACCTTCGGGCTGGAGGGGCCGGCGATCACCGTCGACACCGCCTGCTCCTCCTCGCTGGTCGCCACCCACCTCGCCGTCCAGGCCCTGCGCCGCGGCGAGTGCGGCATGGCCCTGGCCGGCGGCGCCACGGTCATGGCGACGCCGCGGACCATGGTGGAGTTCAGTCGCCGTCGGGGTCTGTCGGCTGACGGGCGCTGCCGCGCCTTCGCCTCCACCGCCAACGGCACCGGCTTCGCCGAGGGCAGCGCCATGCTGCTGCTCGAACCTCTCTCCCAGGCCCGCGCCAACAACCACCCGGTCCTCGCCGTCATCCGCGGCACCGCCGTCAACCAGGACGGCGCCAGCAACGGACTCACCGCACCCCACGGACCGTCGCAGGAGCGCGTCATCCGCGCCGCCCTGACCGACGCCAGCCTCGCACCGGCCGACGTCGACGCCATCGAGGCCCACGGCACCGGCACCACCCTCGGCGACCCCATCGAAGCCCACGCACTCCTCAACACCTACGGCCAGCACCGCACCACCGGCGCACCCGCCTACCTCGGCTCCATCAAGTCCAACATCGGCCACACCCAGGCCGCCGCGGGCGCCGCCGGCATCATCAAGATGGTCATGGCGCTTCACCACGCGAAGCTGCCCAGGACCCTGCACGTCGACGAGCCCACCGCGAAGGTCGACTGGGAAGCCGGCGCCATCGAGCTGCTGACCGACGACCACGCGTGGCCGAGGACGGACCACCCGCGGCGCGCGGCCGTCTCCTCCTTCGGCATCAGCGGCACCAACGCCCACCTGATCCTCGAAGAGGCCGAAGAGGCCGCGGACGGCGCGGAAGCCGCTCAGGCACCCGTACCCGCGCCTCGTACCGCCGTCACCCCCTGGCTCCTCACCGCCAAGTCGCCCCAGGCCCTCCAGGACCAGGCGGCACGCCTCCAGCACCACCTCCAGGCCAACCCCCACCACTCCCCCGCGGACATCGGCCACTCCCTCGCCACCACCCGCACCCACTTCCCCCACCGCGCCGTCATCACCACCGACCACACCGCCGCACTCGACGCACTCCGACACGGCACCCCCCACGCGGGAATCGTGCGGTCCGAGGCCCCGCAGGGCGGCCGGGAGGCCAAGCTGGCGTTCCTGTTCACCGGCCAGGGCGCGCAGCGGCTCGGCATGGGCAAGGAGCTGTACGAGGCGTCGCCGGTGTTCGCCGCGGCCTTCGACGCCGTGTGCGCCGAACTGGACAAGCAACTGCCGCGCCCGCTGGGCGAGGTGGTGTTCGGCGAGGACGCGGAGCTGCTGAACCGGACCGTGTTCGCACAGGCCTCGCTGTTCGCCGTGGAGACCGCGCTGTTCCGGCTCATGGAGCACTACGGTCTGCGGCCGGACTATCTGCTGGGGCACTCCATCGGCGAGGTGACGGCCGCCCACGTGGCCGGGGTCCTCTCGCTGCGGGACGCCGCCGTGCTGGTGGCGGCCCGGGGCCGGCTGATGCAGGCGGCCCGGAGCGACGGTGCCATGGTCGCCGTCCAGGCGTCCGAGGAAGAGGTCCTGGCCGCGCTGGAGGGCTACGGCGACCGGGTCGCGGTGGCCGCGGTCAACGGTCCCCGGTCGGTGGTGGTCTCCGGTGACGCCGGGGCCGCCGACGAGGTCGCCGAGCGGTTCGACCGCGCCGGCCGCAAGACCAAGCGGCTGCGGGTCAGCCACGCCTTCCACTCCGCGCACATGGACAGCGCGCTGGAGGAGTTCGGCGCCGTCCTGGACGGGCTGCGGTTCGACGAGCCGGCCGTCCCCGTCGTCTCCAACGTGACGGGCCGGCTCGCCACCGTCGAGCAGCTGCGGTCGCCCGCGTACTGGGTGTCCCACATCCGGCAGCCGGTCCGCTTCCTCGACGGCGTCGCCTGCCTCGCCGGGCACGGCGTGAGCACGCTCGTCGAGCTGGGTCCCGACGGGGTGCTGACCGGCATGGCCCACGACTGCCTGGGCGAAGCCGCCGAGGGCACCGAGGCCGGCGTCGTCGCCGTGCCGAGCCTGCGCGCGGGGCGTGACGAGATCGCCGCGGTGGCCGCCGTGCTGGGCCACGCCCTCGCGCGCGGCGCCGGCCTGGACTGGCGGGCCGTCTTCCCCGGCGCGTCCCCGGTGGCCCTGCCCACCTACGCCTTCCAGCACGAGACGTACTGGATGGAGTCGGCGCCCGCCACCGACGTCACGGCCGCCGGGCTGGCCGCGGCCGGTCATCCGCTGCTGGGCGCGGCCCTCTCCCGTCCCGACGGGCAGGGCGGGCTGCTGACCGGCCGGATCTCGCTGCGCACCCACCCCTGGCTGGCCGACCACGCGATCGCCGGAGCGGTGCTGCTGCCCGGGACCGCGTTCGTGGACCTGGCCGTCGCCGCCGGTGACCTCGTCGGCTCCGGCGTGGTCGAGGAACTCACCCTCGAGGCGCCGCTCGTGCTCACCGAGCAGTCGGCCGTGGATCTGCAGGTGGCGATGGACGCCGCCGAGCCCGGCCGCTGGTCGGTGACGATCCACTCCCGGCCCGCCGAGGGCGCGGGCGGACCGGACACCACCGCTGACGAGGCGGAGTGGACCCGGCACGCCTCCGGCGTCCTCGCCGACGGCGGCGCGGCCGAACCAGCCGGCCTGGGCGGCGCCTGGCCGCCGCCGGAGGCCACCCCCGTCGACGTGGCCGGCCTCTACACGGACCTGGCGGCGGGCGGCTACGCCTACGGCCCCGCCTTCCAGGGAGTGCGGGCCGCCTGGCGGCTCGGCCGGGACGTCTACGCCGAGGTGCACCTCGCCGACGGCACGGACCCCGCCGGCTACGGCGTGCACCCCGCGCTGCTGGACGCCGCCCTGCACATGCTGGTCCTGGACTCCACGGACGGGGTGCGGCTGCCCTTCGCCTGGTCCGGTGCGGCCGTCCACGCCACCGGCGCCACCGCGCTGCGCGTACGGCTGAGCCCCACCGGCACGGACGCGGTGTCCATCACGCTGGCCGACGCCACGGGAGCGCCGATCGCCACGGTCGAGTCGCTGGCGCTGCGCGCCATGGCGCCCGGCCGGCCGGGCGCCTCCGGCGGCGGCAACAAGTCGCTGTTCCGGATCGACTGGACCGAGGTCGCGCTGCCCGGGGACGCCCGTCTGCCGGAGGCGGCCCCGGCCGTCCTCGGTGCCGGCGCGCCGGGCCCGTGGCCGGCCGCCTCGCCGGTGTACGCCGACGTGGCCGCCCTCGCCCGGGCCGTCGACGAGGGCGCTCCCGTGCCCGACGTCGTCCTCCTCCCCTGCCTGGGGGACGCGGGCGCCGACGTGGTGACCGACGCGCACGCCGCGGCGCGGCGCGTGCTGGCCGTGGTGCAGGACTGGGTGGCGGCGGAGCGGTTCGACGCCGCGCGCCTGGTGGTGCTCACCCGCGGTGCGGTCGCCGCCGGTCCCGACGAGGCGGTCGCCGACGTCGCGAAGGCGGCGGTGTGGGGCCTGCTGCGCTCCACGCAGACCGAGCACCCCGACCGGTTCGTCCTGGTCGACCTCGACGCCCGTGAGCAGCCGGACGCCGGGTGGTCGTCGCTGCGTACGGCGGTGGCCCTGGCGTCGGCCTGCGACGAGCCGCAGCTCGCCCTGCGCGGCGGCACGGTCCTCGCCGCCCGTCTGGCCCGGCACTCCGGCAAGGGGCTGCTGCAGGCCCCCGAGGGCGAGGCCGCCTGGCGCATGGAGGTGGCGGCCAACGGCTCGCTGGACGCCCTGTCGCTGCGGGCGCACGCCGAGTCCCTGGCGCCCCTGGAGCCGGGGCAGGTACGGATCGACGTACGCGCCGCCGGGCTGAACTTCCGCGACGCGCTCAACGCGCTGGGGCTCTACCCCGGCGAGGCCGGCCCGCCCGGAATCGAGGGCGCGGGCGTGGTCACCGAGGTCGGTCCCGGCGTGGCCTCCCTGGCCCCGGGCGACCGGGTGATGGGCCTGCTGACCGGCGCGTTCGGGCCGGTCGCGGTCGCCGACCACCGGCTGCTCGTGCGCATCCCCGCCGGCTGGACCTTCGCCCGCGCGGCGTCGGTGCCGGCCGTGTTCCTGACGGCCTATCACGCCCTGGTGGAGCTGGGCTCCCTGCGCCGGGGCGAGCGGCTGCTGGTGCACGCGGCGGCCGGCGGTGTCGGCATGGCCGCCGTGCAGCTGGCCCGCCACCTGGGCGCCGAGGTCTTCGGCACCGCGAGCGCGGGCAAGTGGGACACGCTGCGCTCGCTGGGCCTGGACGACCGGCACATCGCCTCCTCCCGCGACCTCGAATTCGAGGAGAGCTTCGGCCGGGAGCTGCGGGCGGCGGACGCCGACGGCGTCGACGTGGTCCTCAACTCGCTGGCCGGCGAGTTCGTGGACGCCTCGCTGCGGCTGCTGCGGCCGGGCGGGCGGTTCCTGGAGATGGGCAAGACGGACATCCGCGAGCCCGAGTCGATTCCCGACGCGGCGTACCAGGCGTTCGACCTGATGTGGCTCGAGCCGGACCGCATCCAGCGGATGCTGCTCGCGCTCGTCGAGCTGTTCGAGGCGGGTGCGCTCGAGACCCTGCCCGTCACGGTGTGGGACATCCGGCGGGCGCCGGAGGCGTTCCGGTACATCAGCCAGGCCCGGCACATCGGCAAGATCGTGCTCACGGTGCCGAGCGCTCCCGCTGCCGGGGGCACGGTCCTGGTCACCGGCGGTACGGGCACGCTCGGTTCCCTGGTCGCACGACACCTGGTCGCGCAGCACGGGGTGCGGCACCTGCTGCTCACCAGCCGCCGCGGCCCGCAGGCCGAGGGCGCGGACGCGCTGCGCGACGAACTCGCCGCGCTCGGCGCCCAGGTGACCATCGCCGCGTGCGACACGTCCGACCGCGACGCGCTGGCCGCGCTGCTGGCCACCGTGCCCGCCGCGCACCCGCTGACCGCCGTCGTCCACACCGCCGGCGTGGCCAGTGACGGGATCGTCTCCTCGCTGCGGCCCGAGCAGGTCTCCTCCGTGCTGCGTCCGAAGGTGGACGCCGCCTGGAACCTGCACGAGCTGACCCGCGACATGGACCTGTCGGCGTTCGTCCTGTATTCCTCCATCGCCGGGCTCATCGGCAACGCCGGCCAGGCCAACTACGCGGCGGCGAACACCTTCCTGGACGCCCTCGCCCAGCACCGCCGCGCCCAAGGGCTGCCCGCCACGTCCCTGGCGTGGGGCCTGTGGGAGGAGACCAGCGCCATCTCCGGGAACATGGGGGAGAACGACCGCAACCGGCTGGAGCGGTCCGGCTTCAAGGCCATCTCCTCCGCCCAGGGCACCGCGCTGTTCGACGCGGCCTGGCAGGCCACCGAGTCCCTCCTGGCCCCGCTGCCGCTCGATGTGACCCGCTTGCGCGAGGACACGACGGCGACCGGCGTATCCGCCCTCCTGCGGGAGCTGGTCCGGGTCCCGGCCGCCCGGCGCACGGTGGCCGCGGCCTCCGGTGCGGGCGCCGCCTCCTGGCCCGAGCGGCTCGCGCCGCTGTCCGAGCAGGACCGGCGCGAAACGCTCAAGGACGTGGTCCGTACGGAGATCGCGGCGGTGCTCGGCCACCCGAAGCCCGAAACGGTCGCCACCGACCAGGAGTTCAAGCAGCTCGGCTTCGACTCGCTCACGTCCGTGGAGCTGCGCAACCGGCTCAACACCGCCACCGGGCTCAAGCTGCCCGCCATGCTGATCTTCGACTACCCCACGCCCGACGCCATCGTCGATCTCCTGCTGGCCACCTTCGTCCCCGAAGAGGCCGACCCGGAGGTCCGCATCCTCGCGGACGCCGACCACATGGACGCGGCGATGTCCGCCTTCTCCGGCGACGGCAAGGCCCACGCGAAGATCACAGCCCGCCTGGAGGCGCTCCTGCGCAAGTGGAACGCCCTGCAGGACTCCCCCACCGCCAACGGTTCCGCCGACGATCTCGACGAGATCTCCGACGACGACCTTTTCGATGCTCTCGACAACGAGCTGTCGCGCTAAGAGGTAAAGGCACCAACCATGTCCAATGAAGCCAAGCTCCGTGACTATCTCAAGCGGGCCACGACAGATCTGCGTCAGGCCCGGCAGCGACTGCGCGAGGTCGAGGAAAAGGCCCAGGAACCGATCGCGATCATCGGCATGGCCTGCCGGTACCCGGGCGGTGTGAACTCGCCGGAGGACCTGTGGCACTTGGTGTCCGAGGGCACCGACGCGATCTCGGGCTTCCCCACCGAACGCGGCTGGGACCTGGAGGCCCTCTACGACCCGGACCCGGAGTCCGCGGTTCCGGGGACCTGTTACGCGACGGGCGGCGGGTTCCTGCACGAGGCGGGGCGTTTCGACGCGGCGTTCTTCGGCATCAGCCCGGTCGAGGCGGCGGCGATGGACCCCCAGCAGCGCCTGCTGCTGGAGAACGCCTGGGAGGCCATCGAGCGGGCGGGCATCGACCCGACCACGCTGCGCGGCAGCGACACGGGCGTGTTCGCCGGTGTGATGGTGCAGGAGTACGTCTCCCGGCTGGCGAGCACGCCGGGGGAGATCGAGGGCTACGTGGGCACCGGCAACACGGCCAGTGTCGCCTCGGGCCGTATCGCCTACACCTTCGGGCTGGAGGGGCCGGCGATCACCGTCGACACCGCCTGCTCCTCCTCGCTGGTGGCCACCCACCTCGCCGTGCAGGCCCTGCGCCGCGGCGAGTGCGGCATGGCCCTGGCCGGCGGCGCCACGGTCATGGCGACGCCGACGACGCTCGTCGAACTGGGCCGGCAGCGGGGGCTGTCGGCCGACGGGCGGTGCCGTGCCTTCTCCGGCACCGCCAACGGCACCGGCTTCGCCGAGGGCAGCGCCATGCTGCTGCTCGAACCTCTCTCCCAGGCCCGCGCCAACAACCACCCGGTCCTCGCCGTCATCCGCGGCACCGCCGTCAACCAGGACGGCGCCAGCAACGGACTCACCGCACCGCACGGGCCTTCGCAGGAGCGCGTCATCCGCGCCGCGCTGACGGACGCCAACCTCGCGTCCACGGACGTCGACGCCATCGAGGCCCACGGCACCGGCACCACCCTCGGCGACCCCATCGAGGCCCAGGCGCTCCTCAACACCTACGGCCAGCACCGCACCACCGGCGCACCCGCCTACCTCGGCTCCATCAAGTCCAACATCGGCCACACCCAGGCCGCCGCGGGCGCCGCGGGCATCATCAAGATGGTCATGGCCATGCGCCATGAGGTCCTTCCCCGGACCCTGCACGTCGACGAGCCCACGCCCAAGGTCGACTGGGAGGCCGGAGCCGTCCGTCTCCTCGACCGTGAGCAGGCCTGGCCCGGCGGCGACCACCCGCGCCGTGCGGCCGTCTCCTCCTTCGGTATCAGCGGCACCAACGCCCACCTGATCATCGAGGAGCCCGTAGCGGCCGTGGAGGCCGACGAGCCGGCACCGGTCGTCGAGCCCGCACCGCGCACGGGCGCCACGCCCTGGCTCCTCACCGCCAAGACCCCTCAGGCCCTGCAGGAGCAGGCGGCACGCCTCCAGCACCACCTCCAGGCCAACCCCCACCACTCCCCCGCCGACATCGGCCACTCCCTCGCCACCACCCGCACCCACTTCCCCCACCGCGCCGTCATCACCGGCAGCCACACCGCCGCACTCGAGGCGCTCCAGCACGACGCGCCCCACTCCGACCTCGTGCGTACGGCCGGCGAGCCGGCGGCGGGCCTCGGCAGGACGGTGTTCGTCTTCCCCGGGCAGGGCTCGCAGTGGGCGGACATGGCACGGGAGTTGCTGGAGACCTCTCCGGTGTTCGCCGAGCGCGTCGAGGCGTGCGCGGAGGCACTCGCCCCGCACGTCGACTGGTCGCTGCTGGAGGTGCTGAAGGGCGTCGAGGGAGCCCCCTCCCTGGACCGTGTCGACGTCGTCCAGCCGGTGCTGTGGGCCGTGATGATCGGGCTCGCCGCGCAGTGGCAGGCCGCCGGCGTACGGCCCGACGCGGTCGTCGGCCACTCCCAGGGTGAGATCGCCGCGGCCTGCGTCGCCGGGGCGCTGTCCCTCGAGGACTCGGCGAAGATCGTGGCGCTGCGCAGCCAGGCCCTCGCGAGCCTCGCGGGCACGGGTGCCATGGGTTCGGTCGGCGCACCCGTGGAGCAGGTCCGCGCGCGCCTGGCCGGGCACGAGGGGCGCATCGAGATCGCGGCGGTCAACGGCCCGTCCTCCACCGTGGTCTCGGGCGACCCGGAGGCGGTGGACGCGCTGCTGGCCCGCTGCCAGGAGGAGGACATCGCGGCACGGCGGATCGCCGTGGACTACGCCTCGCACTCCGCGAGCGTGGAGCCCCTGCGCGAGCGGCTCGCGGACGCCCTGGCCGGCATCACGCCGGCCGCCTGCGACATCGCGTTCTACTCCAGCGTGACCGGCTCTCCGATCGACACGAGGGAACTCGACGCCGCGTACTGGTACCGCAACCTGCGCCGTCCGGTGGAGTTCGAGCGGGCGATCCGCTCGGCCGCCGCCGACGGGTACGGCGTCTTCGTCGAGTCCAGCCCGCACCCGGTGCTGACCATGGGCGTCGAGGAGGCTCTCGCCGACGCGGACTCCCCCACCGTCGTGGTGGGTTCGCTGCGCCGCGACCACGCCGCGGCCCGGCAGTTCCTGGCCAACGCCGCGCGCCTGTACGTCCAGGGCGTGCCGGTGGACTTCTCCCCGTGGCTGCCGGCCGGCGCCCGCGTCGACCTGCCCACGTACGCCTTCCAGCACGAGACCTTCTGGCTGCGGGACGCCGCCGGCGCGGCGCACGGCGACGCGGCCGGGTTCGGTCTCGGCGCCGGCGGCCATCCGCTGCTGGGCGCGGCGGTGACCCGCCCCGACGGGCGGGGCCGGGTGCTGACCGGCCGGATCTCCCTGCGCACCCACCCCTGGCTGGCCGACCACACCCTCGCCGGGGCGGTCCTGCTGCCCGCGTCGGCGCTCGTCGACCTCGCGGTCGCCGCGGGCGACCGCGTCGGGTGCGACCAGGTGGAGGAGCTCGCGTTCGAGACCCCGCTCGCGCTTCCCGCGCGCGCGGCCGTGGACCTGCGGGTGACCCTGGACCCCGACGGCCGGGGCCGCTGGTCGATGACGGTCCACTCCCGGCCCGCCGACGGCGCGGACGCCACCGGTGACGAGGCGGGCTGGACCCGGCACGCCACCGGCGTCCTCGCCGTGGGCAGCGCGGACGGCGACACCGCCGAGCTGGCCGTCTGGCCCCCGCACGGTGCCACCGCCGTGGCCACGGACACGCTCTACGACGACCTGGCCGCGGCCGGCTACGCCTACGGGCCCGCCTTCCGGGCCCTCACGGCGGCCTGGCGGCACGGCGACGACGTCTACGCCGAGGTGTGCCTCGCCGACGACGCCGACGCCACCGGCTACGGCGTGCACCCCGCACTCCTGGACGCCGCCTGGCACCTGCCGGCGTCCCACGCCCTGCCCGCCGTGCGCATGCCGGCCGCGGTCACGGGCGTGGAGCTGTACGCGACCGGGGCCCGTACTGCCCGCGTGCGGATCCGTCCCGTGGGGCGGGACGGCGTCGAGGTGCTGCTCGCCGACGCCATGGGCCTGCCCGTGCTGCGCATCGCCTCGCTGACCCTGCGCCCGGTGCCCTCGCAGCGTCCGGTCCCGGAGCCCTCCGGGGCCGGGGACTCCTTGTTCCGGCTGGAGTGGCCCGCCCTCGGCGGTTCGCTCAACTCGTCCGGTGGCGGCTCCGGTTGGGCCGTGCTCGGCTCCGAGGACCTCGGGCAGGCCGGTGCGGCCGCCCACCCGGGCCTGGCCTCGCTGGTGCGGGCCGTCGAGGAAGGCGCCGCCGTCCCCGCGGCCGTCCTCGTGCCCGTACCGCACATCGTCGGCGGCGGTCTGCCGCACGAGGGTGCCGGTGCCGTGACCGGTGCCCACACCGTCACCGCGGGCGTGCTCGCGCTCGTACAGGAGTGGCTCGCCCAGGACCGGCTGGCCGGCTCCCGCCTCGTCCTGATCACCCGTGGCGCGGTGGCCACCGCGCCGGACGAGGACGTCACCGACCTCGCCGGCGCGGCGGTGTGGGGTCTGCTGCGCTCCGCGCAGGCCGAGCACCCCGGCCGCTTCACCCTGCTCGACCTCGGCGCCGGCCCCGCCGACGCCGTCGCCGTGCACGGCGCCGTCGCCACCGCCCTGACGCACGACGAGCCCCAACTGGCCCTGCGCGAGGGCCGCGCCGTGGTCCCGCGCATGGCCCGGGTCGCCCCGGACGCCCTGACCGGGGGCACCGCCCCCGCCGCCGCGGGCACCGTGCTGATCACCGGCGGTACGGGCACCCTCGGCTCCCTTCTCGCACGCCACCTGGTCACGCGGCACGGGGTGCGGCACCTGCTGCTCACCAGCCGCCGTGGCCCGGACGCCGCCGGCGCGGACGCGCTGCGCGACGAACTCACCGCGCTCGGCGCCCACGTGACCATCGCCGCGTGCGACACCGCCGACCGCGACGCCCTCGCCGCGCTGATGGCCACCGTGCCCGCCGCGCACCCGCTGACCGCCGTCGTCCACACCGCCGGCGTCACCGACGACGCGGCGTTCGAGGCGCTGACCGCCGGCCGTCTGGGCGCCGTGCTGCGCCCGAAGGTCGACGCCGCCTGGCACCTGCACGAGCTGACCCGCGACATGGACCTGTCGGCGTTCGTGCTCTTCTCGTCCTTCGCCGGCACCGTCGGCAGCCCCGGCCAGGCCAACTACGCGGCCGCCAACACCTTCCTGGACGCCCTCGCCCAGCACCGCCGCGCCCAAGGGCTGCCCGCCACGTCCCTGGCCTGGGGCCTGTGGGAGCAGGCCAGCGGCATCACCGCCGCCCTGGACGACGCGGAGCTGGCGCGCATCGCGGCTTCCGGCGTCGCCGCGCTGCCCAGCGCGCGGGCACTGGCCCTGTTCGACCTGTCGCTGCGCGGACGGCTGCCGGTCCTGGCGCCCGTCGGCATCGACACCGACGCGCTGCGCGCCTCCTCCCAGCCGCTGCCCCCGGTCCTGCGCGGCCTGGTGCGCCGCCCCCGCCGTACCGCCGCCGGCTCCGCCGGGGCGGCCGCGGCCGACGGGCCGGCCGGCACCGGCGACGCCCACCGCGGGCGCGAACTGCTCGACCTCGTCCGTACGGAGCTCACCCGGCACCCCGCCGTCGCCCACGCCGTCGTGGTCGCCCGGGCGGAAGGCCGGGCCGCGGCCTACGTCCTGCCCGCCGAAAGCGGCGTCACCGGCGCCCGGCTGCTCGGCGAACTGGCCGGCCACCTGCCCGCGTCGCTGCTGCCCGCGGAGATCCTGACGGTCGACGAGATCCGCTCGCTGTCCTCGCGCACGGCGCGCGAGGAGCTGCTGTGCGGGCTCATCGCCGAGGTGCTGGGCCTGGCCCACGTCGGTGTCCACGACGGGTTCTTCGACCTCGGCGGGCACTCCCTGCTCGCCACCCGTCTCATCAGCCGCGTCCGCACCGTCCTGGGCGCCGAACTGTCCATCCAGGCGCTGTTCGAGGCGCCGAGCGCGGCCGCGCTGGCCGCCCTCCTGGACGACGACGGCGGCCGGCGGCGGGCCGCGCTCGTCCCGGCGGCCCGGCCCGAGGTGCTGCCCCTGTCCTTCGCCCAGCAGCGGCTGTGGTTCCTGCACAAGCTGGAGGGCCCCTCGGCGACGTACAACGTGCCGCTGGCCCTGTGGATGCGCGGCGGCCTCGACCGGGACGCCCTCGAAGCGGCCCTGGGCGACCTGCTCGTACGGCACGAGTCGCTGCGCACGGTCTTCCCCGAGCACGACGGCCTGCCCCACCAGCAGATCCTGGACGCCGGCCTGGCCCGCATGGAGCTGCACACCCGGCAGGTCGCCCCGCAGGAACTGGCGCAGGCGCTGACGGACGCCTCCCGGTACGAGTTCGACCTGTCGGCCGAGGTGCCGATCCGGGCCTGGCTGCTGGGCACCGGCCCCGAGGAGCACGTCCTGGTGGTGGTGCTCCACCACATCGCCGGTGACGGCTGGTCGATCGTGCCCCTGGCCCGCGACCTGGCCGCCGCCTACACCGCCCGTGGCGCCGGGCAGGCGCCCGACTGGCGGCCGCTGCCGGTGCAGTACGCGGACTACACGCTGTGGCAGCGCGAGCTGCTCGGCGACGCCTCCGACCCCGAGAGCCTGTTCGCCCGGCACGTCGCGTACTGGCGCGAGCAGCTGGCGGACCTGCCCGAGGTGGTGACCGCGCCCGCCGACCGGCCCCGCCCGGCCGTCGCCTCCTACACCGGCGAGGTCACCCGCTTCACCCTGGACCCCGATCTGCACCGGGCCCTGAGCGAGGTGGCCCGTGAGAACGACGCCACCGTGTTCATGGTGCTGCACGCCGCCATGGCGGCGCTGCTCACCCGCCTCGGCGCCGGCACCGACATTCCGCTGGGCAGTGGTGTGGCCGGCCGCATGGACGAGGCCCTCGACGACCTCGTGGGCTTCTTCGTCAACATGCTGGTGCTGCGCACCGACACCTCCGGAGACCCCACCTTCACCGAGCTCATCGCCCGGGTAAGGGAGACGAGCCTGGCCGCGTACGCCCACCAGGACGTACCGTTCGAGCACCTGGTGGAGGAGCTCAACCCGCAGCGCTCCACCGCCCACCACCCGCTGTTCCAGGTGGCGCTGACCCTGCAGAACAACGAGCAGGCGCGGTTCGACATGCCGGGCCTCGAGGTGCGCCCGGAGCTCGCGGGCACCGGCACCTCGCGCTTCGACCTGTTCTTCAGCCTCACCGAGAACCACGGCGAGGACGGCAAGCCCGCAGGCGTCGACGCGTACGTGGAGTACGCCACCGACCTCTTCGACGCCGCCACCGTCGACACGCTGATCTCCCGCTGGACCCGGCTGATGCGGACGGTGGTGGCCGAGCCCGGCCTGGCCATCGGGCAGGCCGACGTGGTCACCGCCCAGGAGCGCGAGGAGATCACCGGGGCGTGGCACGACCTCGCCGCGCTCCCGGCCGCAGAGACCCTGGCGGAGACCTTCCAGGGGCACGCGGCCCGCACCCCGCAGGCCGTCGCGGTCGTCGCGGACGGCGAAGCCGTCACCTACGAGGAGCTCAACGCGCGGGCCAACCGGATCGCGCACTGGCTGATCGCCCGGGGCATCGGCCCCGAGCGGCGCGTGGCCCTCATGTTCGAGCGCTCGTCCGAGCTGATCGCCGCGATGCTCGGCGTCCTCAAGGCGGGCGGGGCCTACCTGCCGATCGACCCGGACTACCCGGGCGACCGCGTCACCCACATGGTCGCCGACGCCGCCCCGGCCCTGGTCCTGACCACCGGCGCGCTGGCCGGGCTGCTGCCCGCCACCGTGTCCGCCGAGGCCGTCGCCGTCGACGCGCCCGCCGTCGCCCAGGCGCTGCGGGCCTGCCCGGACACCGACCCGGCCGACGCCGACCGGATCGCCGCGCTGCGCCCGTCCCACCCCGCCTACGTCATCTACACCTCCGGCTCCACGGGCACGCCCAAGGGCGTGGTCGTCGCGCACCAGGGCATCGCGAGCCTGGCCTCGACGCTGCGCCGCGCGTGCGTCGTCGACGGCGACTCCCGGGTGCTGCAGCTGTCCTCGCCGAGCTTCGACGCGGCCGTGCTGGAGATGGTCATGGCCTTCTCCTCGGGTGCCGCGCTGGTCGTCGGCGCCCGGGACCGGCTCATCGGCGAGGAGCTGGCGCAGGTCCTCGCCGACCGGCGGATCACGCACGCGCTCATCCCGCCGTCGGTGCTCGCCACGCTGCCCGCCGGCTCCGCCG
Organism: Streptomyces sp. NPDC021096; assembly: GCF_040641275.1. Taxonomy (NCBI): domain Bacteria; kingdom Bacillati; phylum Actinomycetota; class Actinomycetes; order Kitasatosporales; family Streptomycetaceae; genus Streptomyces; species Streptomyces sp. NPDC021096. The sequence continues at coordinate 94,582 of NZ_JBFADG010000006.1, forward strand.
AGCGGCTCACCGACTTCGCGACGCTGATCGTCGGCGCCGAGGCGTGTGCGCCCGACCTCGTCGAGCAGTGGTCGGCCGGTCGCCGGATGGTCAACGCCTACGGCCCCACCGAGTCCACCGTCTGCGCCGCCATCAGCGGCCCGCTGTCCGGCCGTCAGGCGCCGATCGGCCACCCGGTCGACGACGCGCGCGCCTACGTCCTGGACGAGCGGCTGCGGCTGGTGCCCCCGGGCGTCGCGGGAGAGCTCTACCTCGCGGGCGCCGGCCTGGCCCGCGGCTACCTCGGCCGGCCCGGCCTGAGCGCCGAGCGCTTCGTCGCCGACCCCTACGGCCCCGCGGGCTCCCGGATGTACCGCACCGGCGACATCGCCCGCTGGGGCACCGACGGCCTGCTGCAGTACGTCGGCCGCGCCGACCAGCAGGTCAAGATCCGCGGCTTCCGCATCGAGCCCGGCGAGATCGAGGCCGCGCTGCGCGCCCAGCACGGCGTGGCCCAGGCCGTGGTGGTCGTCCGTGAGGACACCCCCGGCGACCAGCGGCTCGTGGCCTACGTCGTGCCCGACGGCGAGGACGCCGGCGACGCCGCGGAGGCCGCCCCGGACGGCGTCGCGGACGCCGCCGGGGACGTCATCGCCGAGCAGGTGAGCGAGTGGCGTGAGATCTACGACTCCGTGTACACCGGCAAGGACGCCGAACGCGCGGGTCTGGGCGAGGACTTCCTCGGCTGGAACAGCTCCTACAGCGGCGAGCCCATCCCGCTCGAGGAGATGCGTGACTGGCGGGACGCCGCCGTCGCCCGGATCATGGAGTCGGCGCCGCGCCGGATCCTCGAGATCGGCGTCGGCTCCGGCCTGCTGCTGGGCCCGCTGGCCCCGCAGGTGGAGTCCTACTGGGCCACCGACTTCTCCGCGCCGACGATCCAGCGTCTGACCGAGCAGGTCGAGGCGGCCGGCTGGAGCGAGAAGGTCAAGCCGCGCTGCCAGTCCGCCGACGTCACCGACGGGCTGCCCACCGGCTTCTTCGACACCGTGGTGCTGAACTCGATCATCCAGTACTTCCCCGACGCCGACTACTTCGCCCGGGTCCTCGACGGTGCGCTGGGCCTGCTGGTCCCCGGCGGCCGCATCATCGTGGGCGACGTGCGCAGCCGCGGTTCGCTGCGGGCGTTCCACACCGCCATCCACGCGGGCCGCGCCGAGGAGGGCGGCGAGCTGAACGACGCCGCGCGGATGCGCGCCGCCGTCGAGCACGCCATGGTCGTGGAGAAGGAACTGGTCATCGAGCCGGACTTCTTCACCACCTGGGCCGCGGGCCACGCCGACCTCGGCGGGGTCGACATCCGCCTCAAGCGGGGCGCGTACCACAACGAGCTGACCCGCCACCGCTACGAAGTCGTCCTGCACAAGGCGCCGTCGGCCGCGGGCTCCGTGCCGCTCGCCGACGCCCCCGCCCTGCTGTGGGGCCGTGACCTCGACGGTCTCGAGGCGCTGCCCGGGCTGCTGGCCGGCCACGCCGGTCCGGTGCGGGTGACGGACATCGTCAACAGCCGCCTGGCCGCCGAGGTCGCCGCCTCGCGGGCCCTGTCCGAGGGTGCCTCGCCGGAGCGGATCCGCCGGATCCTGGAGCCGGCGGACGGCGGCCACGCGGGGCTGGACCCCGAGGCCCTGCACGAGTGGGGCGCCCGCCACGGCTACCGGGTCCTCGCGACCTGGTCGCCGCGCGCGGTGGACGCCTTCGACGCGGTGTTCCTGCCCGAGGGCACGGAGGGCGCCGGGGACGGCGGCACGGTCTACACCGGTGTCTACCGCCCGGCGGCCGGCACCGCCTCGCTGCGGGCGCTGACCAACAACCCGCTGGGGTCGCGGACGACCGGACAGCTGCTGGCCGGGCTCCGGGACGGGCTGCGCGAGCGGCTGCCGGAGTACATGGTGCCGTCCGCCGTCGTGGCGATCGACGCGGTGCCGCTGACGCCCAGCGGCAAGCTCGACCGGCGGGCCCTGCCCGCCCCCGACTACACCCCCACCGACGGCCGCGCCCCGCGCACCCCGCGCGAGGAGGCGCTGTGCGCCCTGTTCGCCGAGGTGCTGGGCCTGGCGCAGGTGGGTGTGGACGACGGGTTCTTCGACCTGGGCGGGCACTCCCTGCTCGCCACCCGTCTCATCAGTCGCATCCGCACCGTGCTCGGCGTGGAGCTGCCGTTGCGGGTGCTGTTCGAGTCCCCCACGGCCGCCGGCCTGGCCGAGCACCTCGACGGCGGTACGGGCCCGGGCGGCCCGGCGCGGGCGGAGCTGGTGCCCGCGGTGCGCCCGGACGTGCTGCCCCTGTCGTACGCGCAGCAGCGCCTGTGGTTCCTCCACAAGCTGGAGGGCCCCTCGGCCACCTACAACATGCCGCTGACCCTGACGCTGACCGGTGACCTCGACCGCGAGGCGCTTCAGGCCGCGCTGGACGACGTCGTGGCACGCCACGAGTCGCTGCGCACGATCCTCGCGGAGGGCGAGGACGGGCCGCGTCAGCTGATCCTGGACGCGAGCCGGGCGCGGGTGGAGCTGCACGCCGCCGACGTCACGCGGGAGGAGCTCGCACCGGCCCTGCGGGAGGCCGCGCGCCACGCGTTCGACCTGAGCACCGACATCCCCGTCCGCGCCTGGCTGTTCAGTACCGGCCCGACGGACCACGTGCTGCTGATCCTGCTGCACCACATCGCGGGTGACGGCTGGTCCATGGCGCCGCTCGCCGCCGACCTGGTCGCCGCCTACACCGCGCGCTGCCAGGGCGAGGAGTCGAGCCGGGAGCCGCTGCCGGTGCAGTACGCCGACTACACGCTGTGGCAGCGCGAGCTGCTCGGCGACGCCTCCGACCCCGACAGCCTGCTCAGCGGCCAGGTCGCGTACTGGCGCGAGCAGTTGGCCGGTCTCCCGGAGCAGGTCACCCTGCCCACCGACCGGCCGCGCCCCGCGCACGCCAGCTACACCGGCGACGTGGTGTGCTTCGCGCTCGACGCGGCGCTGCACCAGCGGCTCGTCGACCTGGCCCGTGCCCATGACGCCACGGTGTTCATGGTTCTCCAGGCTGCTCTGGCGACCCTGCTGACGCGTCTGGGCGCCGGCACGGACATTCCGCTCGGCTCGCCGATCGCCGGCCGTACCGACCAGGCGCTCGACGACCTGATCGGCGTCTTCGTCAACACCCTCGTCCTGCGCACCGACACCTCCGGCGACCCCACCTTCAGCGAACTCATCGCCCGGGTGCGGGAGACGAGCCTCGCCGCGTACGCCCACCAGGACGTACCGTTCGAGCACCTCGTCGAGGAACTCAACCCGCAGCGCTCCACCTCCCACCACCCGCTGTTCCAGGTCATGCTGGCCTGGCAGAACAACGCGGAGGCGGACTTCTCGCTGCCCGGTCTGCAGGTACGGACCGAGCCCACCGCCACCGGTGTCTCCCGCGTCGACCTGACCCTCAGCCTCGCCGAGAAGCAGGACGCCCACGGCCGGCCCGCCGGCATCGACGCCTTCGCCGAGTACGCCACGGACCTCTTCGACGCCGGGACCGTCACCACCCTCACCACCCGGCTGACCGGCCTCCTCGACACGCTCGCCGCCCACCCCGACCGGCCCGTCACCGACGCCGACGTCCTCACCACCGGGGAGCACGACCGGATCCGGGCCGACTGGGACGCCGCGCGGCGGCCCGTCCCGGCGAGGACCCTCGTCGAGGCGTTCGAGGAGCGGGTCGGGCTGGACCCGCACGCCGTCGCCGTCGTCGCGGGCGCGGCCTCGCTCACGTACGCGCAGCTCGACGCGCGGGCGAACCGGCTCGCCCGGGACCTGGTCGACCGGGGCGTCGGCACGGAGCACGTCGTGGCGATCGCCATGCCGCGTTCCGTCGGCTTCGTCGTCGCCGTCCTGGCCGTGGTGAAGGCGGGCGGCACGTACGTCTCGCTGGACGAGCGGTACCCCGAGAGCCAGGTCCGCCTGATGTGGGCCGACAACGACGTCTCGCTGCTGCTGACCGACTCGCCGTCGCGCGTGCCGCAGTTCGTGCCCGGGGAGCAGGTGCTGCTGCTGGGCGACGACGCCGGGGACGCCGACGTCCCCGCCGCCGCGGCCCGCGACTTCGCGACTCCCGTCTCGCCCGATCAGCTGGCGTGTGTCGTCTACACGTCCGGCTCGACCGGCAAGCCGAAGGGCATCGCGCTCACGCACGCCGCCATCGCGGCGCTGAGCGACGACCCGGACGTGGGCCGGCACGCCGGGCGCGTCCTGCTCCACTCGCCGACCGCCTGGGACGCCCTGCCCTTCGAACTGTGGGTCCCGCTGCTGCTCGGCGGTCAGGTCGTGATCGCGCCGGACGTACGGCTCGACGCCGCGGGCCTGCGCGACGTCATCGTCGAGCACCGCATCACCTCGATGTGGATCACCGCCGGTCTGTTCAAGGTGATGGCCGAGGAGTGCCCGGAGGCCTTCCGCCACATGGGCCAGGTCTTCACCGGCGGTGAAGTGGTGCCGCCCGCCGCGGTCCGGCGGGTGATGGACGCCTGCCCGGACGTCGTGGTCGTCAACGGCTACGGCCCCGGCGAGACCACCACCTTCGCCTCGCTGCACGTCATGGAGGAGCGCCACGCCCTCGAGCCGGTGCTGCCCATCGGCCGCCCGATCGCGAACAAGCGCGTCTACGTCCTGGACGACCGGCTGCGGCTGGTCCCGCCCGGGGTCGCGGGTGAGCTGTACGTCTCCGGCGCCGGCATGGCGCGCGGCTACATCCACCAGCCCGCGCTCAGCTCCCAGCGCTTCGTCGCCGACCCGTACGGTCCGGCGGGGGCGCGGATGTACCGCACGGGCGACCTGGCGCGCTGGAACCGCGACGGCCGGCTGGAGTTCGTCGGCCGGGCCGACCACCAGGTCAAGGTCCGGGGCTTCCGGATCGAGCCCGGCGAGGTCGAGTCGGCGCTGCGCGAGCTGCCCGGGGTGACCCAGGCCGCCGTGCTCGTCCACGAGGTCCAGGAGGGCGACCGCCGTCTGGTGGCCTACGTCGTCACGGCGGACGGCGCGGAACTGCCGCCGTCCGCCGCACGGGACGCGCTGCGGCAGCGGCTGCCGGAGTACATGGTGCCGTCGGCGGTCGTGACCCTGTCCGCGCTGCCCCTGACGCTCAACGGCAAGCTGGACCGCAAGGCCCTGCCCGCGCCCGACTTCTCCGGCCTCGTCACCGGGCGCGCCCCGCGCACCCCGCGCGAGGAGGCGCTGTGCGCCCTGTTCGCCGAGGTGCTCGGCCTGGACCGGGTCGGCGCGGACGACGGGTTCTTCGACCTGGGCGGGCACTCGCTGCTCGCCACGCGCCTGGTCAGCCGCATCCGTACCGTGCTCGGCGTCGAGGTGCCGCTGCGGGACCTGTTCGAGTCCCCCACGGTCGCCGGCCTGGCCGAGCGGCTCGACGGGGCCGGCGGGCCCCGGCGCGCGGAGCTGGTGCCCGCGGTGCGCCCGGACGTGCTGCCCCTGTCGTACGCCCAGCAGCGCCTGTGGTTCCTCCACAAGCTGGAAGGGCCGTCGGCCACCTACAACATGCCGCTGGCGCTGCGCCTGACCGGCGACCTTGACCGCGCCGCCCTGCAGGCCGCGCTCGGCGACGTCGTGGCACGCCACGAGTCGCTGCGCACGGTCTTCGGCCACACCGGCGGCGAGCCCCGGCAGACGGTCCTCGCCGCCGCGGACGCCCGCATCGGCTGGGAGGTCCAGGAGGTCGACGAGCGGGAGCTCGACGAGCGGATGTCGCGGGCCGCGCGCCACGCGTTCGACCTGAGCACCGACATCCCCGTCCGCGCCTGGCTGTTCGGCACCGGTCCGACGGACCACGTGCTGCTGATCCTGCTGCACCACATCGCGGGTGACGGCTGGTCGGTCGCGCCGCTGGCCGAGGACCTGGTCGCCGCGTACACCGCGCGCTGCCAGGGCGGGGAGCCCGGCTGGGAGCCCCTGCCGGTGCAGTACGCGGACTACACCCTGTGGCAGCGCGAGCTGCTCGGCGACGCCACCGACCCCGAGAGCCTGCTCAGCGGCCAGGTCGCGTACTGGCGCGAGCAGCTGGCGGACCTCCCGGAGCAGGTCACCCTGCCCACGGACCGGCCGCGCCCCGCGCACGCCAGCTACACCGGCGACGTCCTGCACTTCGAGCTGGACGCCGACCTGCACCGGGCCCTGAACGACCTGGCCCGCGCCCACGACGCCACGGTGTTCATGGTTCTCCAGGCTGCTCTGGCGACCCTGTTCACGCGTCTGGGCGCCGGCACGGACATTCCGCTCGGCTCGCCGATCGCCGGCCGTACCGACCAGGCGCTCGACGACCTCGTCGGCGTCTTCGTCAACACCCTCGTCCTGCGCACCGACACCTCCGGCGACCCGACGTTCACCGAGCTCATCGCCCGGGTACGGGAGACGAGCCTCGCCGCATACGCCCACCAGGACGTACCGTTCGAGCACCTCGTGGAAGAGCTCAACCCGCAGCGCTCCACGGCGCACCATCCGCTGTTCCAGGTCATGCTCTCCTGGCAGAACAACGCCCAGGCCGACTTCGCGCTGCCCGGCCTCACGGCCCGGCCCGTGCACTCGGCGACCGGCGTCTCCCGCCTCGACCTGACCCTCAGCCTCGCCGAGAGCCGCGACGCCGAGGGCGGGCCCGCCGGGATCACGGCGATGGCCGAGTACGCGACGGACCTCTTCGACGCCGCGACCGTCCGCACGCTCGTCGAGCGCTGGACCCGTCTCCTGCACACCCTCGCGGCCCACCCCGACGAGCCCGTCGGCACGGCCGGCATCCTCACCTCCGACGAGTACGACCAGGTCGTCACCGAGTGGAACACCACCGCTCAGGACGTCCCGGCCACGACGCTGCCGGAGCTGTTCGCCGCCCAGGCCGCGCGTACGCCGCAGGCCACCGCGCTCGTCTTCGGGGACGCCGAGCTGACCTACGCGCAGCTCGACGCCCGCGCGAACCGGCTGGCGCACCTGCTGGTCGAGCGCGGGGTCCGCCCCGGCGGCACCGTCGGGGTGGCGCTGCCCCGCTCGGTCGAGCTGGTCGTCGCCCTGCTCGCCGTGCACAAGGCGGGTGCGGCCTATCTGCCGCTGGATCTGGACTACCCGGCCGAGCGCCTCGCCTTCATGCGCGCCGACGCCCGTCCGGCCTTCGTCCTCGACGATCCCGCTCTCGTCGCCGAGGTGACGCGGGGCGCGGACGGCGCGGACGGCGGTCCGGCCGTGGCGTTCTCCCCGGAGCTCCCGGCGTACGTGATCTACACCTCGGGTTCCACCGGCACCCCCAAGGGCGTCGTCGTCCCGCAGCGGGGCATCGTCAACCGCCTCCTGTGGATGCAGCACGCGTACGGCCTCGGGGCCGACGACCGCGTGCTGCAGAAGACGCCGTCGAGCTTCGACGTGTCCGTGTGGGAGTTCTTCTGGCCGCTGATCACCGGCGCGACGCTGGTGGTGGCCGCCCCCGAGGGGCACAAGGACCCCGCCTACCTGGCGGGCCTGATCCAGGAGCGGGGCGTCACGACGGCCCACTTCGTGCCGTCCATGCTGGACGTCTTCCTCACCGAGCCCGCCGCCGCGCGCTGCACCGGTCTGCGCCGGGTGATGTGCAGCGGTGAGGCACTGCCGGCCGAGCTGGCGGACCGGTTCCACGCGACCGTCGACGCCGAGCTGCACAACCTCTACGGCCCCACCGAGGCCTCGGTGGACGTCACCTTCTGGCAGACCGCCCCGTCCACGGACGCGGGTGCCGGAGTGGTGCCGATCGGCCGGCCCGTGTGGAACACGCGGACGTACGTGCTCGACGCGGCGCTGCGGCCGGTCCCGCCGGGCGTGGCGGGCGAGCTGTACCTCGCCGGCACCCAGCTGGCCCACGGCTACCTGGGCCGCCCCGGGCTGACGGCCGAGCGGTTCACGGCCGATCCGTTCGGCGCGCCGGGCGAGCGCATGTACCGCACCGGCGACCTCGCCCGCTGGACGCGGGCCGGGGTGCTGGAGTTCCTCGGCCGCCTGGACGACCAGGTCAAGATCCGTGGCTTCCGCATCGAGCTCGGCGAGATCGAGGCGGCGCTCGCCCGGCACCCGTCGGTCGCCCGCGCGGTCGTCGTGGCACGGCAGAACCGGCTGGTCGCCTACGTGGTGCCCGCCGCCGGCGACGGGGAGCGGGACGGGCTCGACACGGACGGGATCCGTGCGGCCCTGCACGCCTCGCTGCCCGAGTACATGGTCCCCGCGGCCTTCGTCACGCTGCCCGAGCTGCCGCTCACCGCGAACGGCAAGCTCGACCGCAAGGCCCTGCCCGAACCCGACTTCACGCGTGCGGTGTCCGGCCGGGCACCGCGTACGGACCGGGAGCGGGCGCTGTGCGCGGCGTTCGCCGAGGTGCTCGGCCTGGACGAGGTCGGCGCCGACGACGACTTCTTCGCGCTGGGCGGCCATTCGCTGATGGTGATGCGCCTGGTCAGCCGGGTCCGCGACGGCCTGGGCGCCGAGGTCTCCGTCCGTACCGTGTTCGAGGCCCCGACGCCGGCCCGGCTGGCGGAGCGGCTCGGCGACGGCGGGCCGGTGCGGCCGGCCCTGACGGCGGGCGGACGTCCCGAGGTGCTGCCGCTGTCGTTCGCGCAGCAGCGCCTGTGGTTCCTGCACGAGCTGGAGGGCCCCTCGGCGACGTACAACATGCCGATGGCCCTGCGCCTGACCGGCGACCTCGACCGCGCCGCCCTGGAGGCCGCCCTCGGCGACGTCGTGGCACGCCACGAGTCGCTGCGCACGGTCTTCACCAAGACCGACGGTGCGGCCCGGCAGACGGTCCTCGCCACCGGGGACGCGCGCGTCGACTGGGAACTTCTGCACACCACCGAGGAGGAGCTCCCCGCGGCCCTCGAGGCCGCCGCCCGCGACACCTTCGACCTCGCGGTCGATCTGCCCGTCCGGGCCCGGCTGTTCGCCACCGGACCGGCCGAGCACGTGCTGCTGATCCTGCTGCACCACATCGCGGGTGACGGCTGGTCCCTGGCGCCGCTGGCCCGTGACCTGGTCGCGGCCTACACCGCGCGCTGCCGGGGCGAGGAGCCCGGCTGGCAGCCGCTGCCGGTGCAGTACGCGGACTACACGCTGTGGCAGCGCGAGCTGCTCGGCGACGCCACCGACCCGGACAGCGTCCTCAGCGGCCAGGTCGCCTACTGGCGCGAGCAGTTGGCCGGTCTCCCGGAGCAGGTCACCCTGCCCACCGACCGGCCGCGCCCCGCACAGTCCAGCTACACCGGTGACATCGCGCAGTTCGCGATCGGCGCCGAGCTGCACAGGGGTCTCACGGATCTCGCGCGGGCCCATGACGCCACGGTGTTCATGGTGCTGCAGGCCGCTCTGGCGGCCTTGATGACGCGCCTGGGCGTGGGCACGGACATTCCGCTGGGCTCGCCCATCGCGGGCCGCACGGACCAGGCGCTCGACGACCTGATCGGTGACTTCGTCAACACCCTCGTGCTGCGCACGGACACCTCCGGCGATCCGACGTTCGCCGAGCTCATCGCCCGCGTGCGGGAGACGAGCCTGGCCGCGTACGCCCACCAGGACGTACCGTTCGAGCACCTCGTCGAGGAACTCAACCCGCAGCGCTCGACGGCCCATCACCCGCTGTTCCAGGTGATGCTGGCCTGGCAGAACAACGAGCAGGCGGACTTCGCCCTGCCGGGTCTGACGGTCCGGCCCGAGGCCGCCACCACGGGCGTCTCGCGCCTCGACCTGACGCTCAGCCTCGTCGAGCGTCACGACGGCGAGGGCCGGCCGGACGGCATCGACGCCTTCGCCGAGTACTCCACCGATCTCTTCGACCTCGACACCGTCACGGGCCTCACCGCACGCTGGACGGCCCTTCTGCACGCCTTCGTCGCTCAGCCCGAGCGGCCTGTCGGTGACGCCGACATCCTCACCGCCGAGGAGCACGGGCGCTTCCTCGCGGAAGCGGCCGGGGCGAAGACGTCCGGCGACCTTCCTGCCGGCGCGCCGACCCTGCTCGAGTCGTTCCTGGCTCAGGTGGCCGGTACGCCGGACGCGGTCGCGCTGGAGGGCGGCGGCGTGGAGCTGTCGTACGCGGAGCTCGACGCGCGGGCCAACCGGATGGCGCACTGGCTGACCGGCCAGGGCACCGGACCCGACCGGACCGTCGCCGTCCTCCTCGAACGCACCCCGGACCTGATCGTCACCCTCCTGGGCATCCTCAAGACCGGCGCGGCCTACCTGCCGCTCGACCCCGGATACCCGGCGGCATACGTGAGCCGTCTGCTCACCGACGCCGCGCCGGACCTGGTCGTCACCGCCGGTCCGCTCGCGGACCTGGCGGGCGGCGCGGCCGCCGACGTCGTCCTTCTCGACGACCCGGAGACGGCCGCCGCCCTCGCCGCGCAGCCGGACACCGAGCCGGGGCAGTCGCTCCGGCCGGAGCTGCCCGCCTGTGTGCTGACCGTCTCGGGTTCCGAGCGCGTCGTGGTCCCGCACGAGGGCATCGCGGCTCTGGCCGCGTCGCTCAAGCGCGAAGGCGTCGCGAACGCCGACGCCCGTGTGCTGGCGCTGGCTTCGCCGGCGTCGGGGGCGGCCGTGCTCGAACTCGTCACGGCCCTCGCCTCGGGTGCCACCCTGGTGTTCGCCGGCCGGGAGCGTCCCGCCGGCGAGGAGCTGGCCCGGGAGCTGGCCGACCGCCGGATCACCCACGCGCTCGTCGCGCCCTCGGCGCTGGCGGCGCTGCCCGGCGGCTCCGCCGAGCGGCTGACGGACCTCACCACGCTGATCGTCGGCGCCGAGCCGTACCCGACCGGCCTGATCGAGCAGTGGTCTGCCGGTCGCCGGGTAGTGGAGACGTTCGGCGCCGCCGGACTCCCGCTCGTCGCGCCCCGGTCGTACGTCCTGGACGAGCGGCTGCGCTTCGTGCCCGCGGGCGTGCCCGGTGAGCTCTACGTCGCCGGCCCCGCCGCGACGGCCGGTGCCACCGGCGTCGCCGACCCCCACGGTCCGGCGGGGACGCGGATGTTCCGCACCGGGGACGTGGCGCGGCGGGACGGCGCCGGCCGGGTGCGGCTGGTCGGCCGTACCGACGGCCGGGTCACCGTCCACGGCGTCCTCGTCGACCCCGCCGAGGTCGAGGCCGCGCTGCGCGGCCGGCCCGGCGTGGCGCAGGCGGCGGTGACGGTCCGCGAGGAGACGCCCGGCGACCGGCGACTGGTGGCCTACGTGGTGCCGGTCGTCGCGACCGAGTTCTCCGCGGCCCGCGTCCGCGAGGATCTCAGGTACCAGTTGCCCGCGCCCATGGTGCCGTCGGCGGTCGTGGCGGTCCCCGTGCTGCCGCTCACGCCCGACGGCGCCCTGGACCGGGCGGCCCTGCCGGAGCCGGACTACGCCCCCGTCGTGGACCGCGGTCCGCGCACCCCGCGCGAAGAGCTGCTGTGCGGCCTGTTCGCCGAGGTCCTGGAGCTGGACCGGGTCGGCGTGGACGACGGCTTCTTCGGCCTGGGCGGGCACTCGCTGCTCGCCACGCGCCTGGTCGGCCGCATCCGCAGGGCGCTCGGCGTCGAGCTGCCGCTGCGGGCCCTGTTCGAAACCCCGACCGTGGCCGGCCTGGCCAAGCGGCTCGACAAGGCCAGCGGGCCCCGGCGGGCGGAGCTGGTGCCCGCGGCGCGTCCCGAGGTGCTGCCGCTGTCGTTCGCGCAGCAGCGCCTGTGGTTCCTGCACGAGCTGGAGGGCCCCTCGGCGACGTACAACATGCCGATGGCCCTGCGCCTGACCGGCGACCTCGACCGCCAGGCCCTGGAGGCCGCACTCGGCGACGTCGTGGCACGCCACGAGTCGCTGCGGACCCTGTTCACCCAGGTGGACGGCGAGCCCCGGCAGACGGTCCTCGCCGCTGCGGACACCCGCATCGACTGGGAGGTCCAGGACGTCGACGAGCGGGAGCTCGACGAGCGGATGGCCCAGGCCGCGCGCCACGCGTTCGACCTGAGCACCGACATCCCGGTGCGTGCCTGGCTGTTCGGCACCGGACCGGCCGAGCACGTGCTGCTGATCCTGCTGCACCACATCGCGGGTGACGGCTGGTCCCTGGCGCCGCTGGCGCGTGACCTCGCGGGTGCCTACGCCGCGCGGAGCCGTGGCGAGGAGCCGGGCTGGGAGCCGCTGCCGGTGCAGTACGCGGACTACACGCTGTGGCAGCGCGAGCTGCTCGGCGACGCCTCCGACGCGGAGAGCGTCCTCAGTGGCCAGGTCGCGTACTGGCGCGAGCAGTTGGCCGGTCTCCCGGAGCAGGTCACCCTGCCCACCGACCGGCCGCGCCCCGCGCACGCCAGCTACATGGGCGACGTCCTGCACTTCGAGCTGGACGCCGGGTTGCACCGGGCCCTGAACGACCTGGCCCGTGCCCACGACGCCACGGTCTTCATGGTGCTGCAGGCATCCCTGGCCACCCTGCTCACGCGGCTCGGCGCGGGCACGGACATTCCGCTCGGCTCGCCCATCGCGGGCCGCACGGACCAGGCGCTCGACGATCTGATCGGTGACTTCGTCAACACGCTGGTGCTGCGCACGGACACGTCGGGCGACCCGACGTTCGCCGAGCTCATCGCCCGCGTGCGGGAGACGAGCCTGGCCGCGTACGCCCACCAGGACGTACCGTTCGAGCACCTCGTCGAAGAGCTCAACCCGCAGCGCTCGACGGCCCACCACCCGCTGTTCCAGATCATGCTGGCCTGGCAGAACAACGCCCGGGCAGACTTCGCCCTGCCGGGTCTGACGGCCCGGCCCGAGCCCGCCGCCACCGGCGTCTCCCGTGTCGACCTGACCCTCAGCCTCGCCGAGAAGCAGGACGCGCACGGCCGTGCCGCCGGCATCGACGGGTACGCGGAGTACGCCACCGACCTCTTCGACCCCGGCACCGTCTCCGCCCTCACCGGACGCTGGACGGACCTTCTCCACGCCCTCGTCGCCCACCCGGACCGTCCCATCGCCCGGGCCGAGGTCCTCACCGACCGCGAACGGGCGCTGGTCCACACCGAGTGGAACGACACCGTCCGGGAGGTCCCGGACGCGACGGTCGCGGAGTTGTTCGCCGCGCAGGCCGCCCGTACGCCGCGGGCCACCGCGCTCGTCGTCGACGGCGTGGAGCTGACGTACGCGGAGCTCGACGCGCGGGCCAACCGGATGGCGCACTGGCTGACCGGCCGCGGCGCCGGACCCGACCGGACCGTCGCCGTCCTCCTCGAACGCACCCCGGACCTGATCGTCACCCTGCTCGGCGTCCTCAAGACCGGCGCGGCCTACCTGCCGGTCGACCCCGAGTACCCGGCGGACCGGGTGGCCCACGTGGTCACGGACGCGGCTCCGGCCCTGGTCGTCACCACCGGTGCGCTCGCGGGGCTGCTGCCCGAGCCGGAGGCGGCCGGCGTCGTCGCCCTCGACGGCCCGGAGACGGCCGCGGCTCTCGCCGCGCAGCCGGACACCGACCCCGGGCGGCGGCCGCGGCCGTCCCACCCGGCCTACGTGATCTACACCTCGGGCTCCACCGGCACCCCCAAGGGCGTCGTCGTGCCGCACGGCGCGCTGGTGAACTTCCTCGCGGACATGGCCGAGCGCTTCCCGCTGGACGCCGGTGACCGCTGGGTCGGAGTGACGACCGTCGGGTTCGACATCTCCGCGCTGGAGATCTATCTGCCGCTGATCAGCGGTGCGGCGCTGGTGCTGGCCGACCGCGACACGGTGCGGACCCCGCAGGCGCTGGCCGACCTCGTCGTCGGCAGCAAGGCGTCCATCGCACAGGCCACGCCGACCCTGTGGCGTGCCCTCGCCGAGGAGCGGCCCGACGCGCTCGACGGGCTGCGGGTCCTCGTCGGCGGCGAGGCCCTGCCGTCCGACCTCGCGCGGACGCTGACCGCGCACGCGGCGGAGGTGACGAACCTCTACGGGCCGACGGAGACCACCATCTGGTCCACCGCCGCTCCCGTACGGGCCGGAGCCGCCCCCGTCATCGGCGCGCCGATCGCCAACACCCGCACGTACGTGCTGGACGAGCGGCTGGGTCTGGTGCCGCCGGGCGTGCCCGGAGAGCTGTACATCGCCGGATCCGGTCTGGCCCTCGGCTACCTGGGCCGGCCCGGGCTGAGCGCCGAGCGCTTCGTGGCCGACCCCTACGGTCCGGCCGGCGCGCGGATGTACCGTACCGGCGACCTGGTCAGCTGGGACCGGGACGGCAGCCTCCGGTACATCGGCCGGGCGGACCAGCAGGTCAAGGTCCGCGGGTTCCGCATCGAGCCCGGCGAGATCGAGGCCGCGCTGTGCGAGCAGCCCGGCGTGTCGCAGGCCGTCGTGGTGGTCCGCGAGGACACGCCGGGAGACCGGCGGCTGGTGGCCTACGTCGTGCCGGGTGACGGCACGACGCCCGACGCGCCGCAGTCGCGTGACCTGCTGCGCCGGCGCCTGCCGGAGTACATGGTGCCGTCGGCGGTCCTGACCGTCCCCGCGCTGCCGCTCACGCCCAACGGCAAGCTGGACCGGCGGGCGCTGCCCGCCCCGGACTACGCCTCCACCGGCGGGCGCGCACCGCGCACCCCGCGCGAGGAGGTGCTCGGCGCCCTGTTCCGCGAGGTGCTGGGCGTCGACCGGGTCGGCGTCGACGAGGGCTTCTTCGACCTGGGCGGGCACTCGCTGCTCGGCGCCCGGCTGATCAGCCGCATCCGTGCGGTGCTGGGGGTCGAACTGCCGCTGCGGGCCTTGTTCGAGACGCCGACGGTGGCCGGACTGGCACGCCGGATCGACGGCGGCGAGAGCGGGAGCGACGCGTTCGACGTGGTCCTGCCGCTGCGTCCGCAGGGCCGGCACGCGCCGCTGTTCTGCATCCACCCCGGCGGCGGCCTGAGCTGGTCGTACGCCGGTCTGCTCCCGCACCTGGACCCGGACTTCCCGGTCTACGGCATCCAGGCGCGCGGACTGTCCGAGCGGGACCATCTGCCGCGGTCCGTCGAGGAAGTGGCCGAGGACTACATCGGCGAGATCACCCGGATCCAGCCGGAGGGGCCGTACTACCTGCTGGGCTGGTCCTTCGGCGGCGTCGTGGCCCACGCCATGGCCGCGAAGCTGCGCGAGCGCGGCCGGGAGGTGCCGCTGGTCGTCATCCTGGACGCCCAGCCCGCCCGGCCCAGGACGGAGGAGGAGCTGGCGGAGGAGGCGACGCTGGACGCGTCCATGGTCTACCTGACGCTGCTCAAGGCGCTCGGCGTGGACACGGACGCCCTGCCGGGCCAGGTGGCGGGCGAGCCGGTCACGTACGAACGGTTCGTCGAGATCGCCCGGGAGCGGAACTCGGTCTTCGCGGACTTCGAGGAGGAGCAGATCACCGCGATCCTCAACGTGATGATCAATGACATCCGCATCAGCCCCGAGTACCGGCACGGGCGCGTGACGGCCGACGCCCTGGTCTTCGCCGCCACGGACAAGCCGAAGGACGTGCTCACGCCGGGCGTGTGGGACCCGTACTTCGACGGGGCGGTCGACTTCCACGAGGTGGACTGCGAGCACGCCGCGATGGCGACGCCCGAATCGCTGCGGGTCATCGGTCCGGTCCTGGCGGAGAAGCTGAGCAAGCTCGTGCGGTAGGCGGGAACGGCACACGAAGCGGGGCCCGGTCCGAAAGGACCGGGCCCCGCTTCGTCGTCCTGCAGGTGTTCAGCCTGCGGGTGTTCAGCCGAGTCCGCCGACGAGGTCGATGAACTTGGAGGCGGTGGAGTTGCTGTAGAACTGCCGCATCGTCACCTTGGGCAGGCCCCTGGACTTCATCTCCGAGAGCAGGCGGACGACGAGCAGTGAATTGCCGCCCAGCTCGAAGAAGTTGTCCTCGGGGCGCACGTCGACGCCCAGGAGGCCGGACCACAGCTCGAGGAGCTGGGGGCCGAGCGCACCGCCGTCTCCGCCCTCAGCTGCCTCAACGGCCTCCGGGACGGTGTCGGCCGGTGACGGCTGTGCGACGGCCTGGCGGGCGCCGGGTTCGGGCAGCCGGGCGGTGTCGACCTTGCCGTTGATGGTCAGCGGTATCGCGGGGATCGCGGTGAAGGTGGCCGGCATCATGTAGTCCGGCAGCACCCGGCGCGCCGCCTCGTACGCGTCCTTCTCCGTGCCGCCGTCGGTGAGCACCACGTATGCGTGGATCCGGGTGCTGGCCGAGTCCCCCGGCGTGTCCTGGCGCAGGACCACGGCGGCCCCGCCGACCGTCGGTTCGGCGAGCAGCACGGAGCGGATCTCGTCGAGCTCGATGCGGTGGCCGCGGACCTTGACCTGGTTGTCGAGACGGCCCAGGTGATCGAGGCGGCCGTCCGGCGCGAGCCGGCCGCGGTCGCCGCTGCGGTAGACCCGCTCGCCGGTGAGCGCGTCGACGACGAAGCGCTCGGCGGTGAGTTCCGGGCGGCCCAGGTAGCGGTCGGCCACCCCGGCCCCGCCGACGTAGATCTCGCCGGACGCGCCGGGCGGCAGGACGCGCCCGCGCTGGTCGCGCACGGACACCGACCAGCCGGGCAGCGCCCGGCCCACGGACCGGGAGCGGGCGATCACGTCGGCGGGGGTGACGGTCTGCGCGGTGACGTGGACGGTGGTCTCGGTGATGCCGAACATGTTCACCAGGCGACACCGGGTGTGGGAGTGCCGGGTGAGCCACTGGGCGAGCATCGTCACGTCGAGCGGCTCGCCGCCGAAGACGACCAGCCGGAGTGCGCCGAGCGCGGCGGGTGCGGCAAGTCCGGCGGATCCGGCCGCCGCGGCGGACTGGCGGTCGGCCTCGACGAGTTGGGCGAAGGCCGACGGGGTCTGGCTGAGGACCGTGACCCGCTGCTCGGCCAGCAGCTCGTGGAACTCGTCGGGGGCGCGCGTCACCCAGTACGGGACGACGACGAGCCGGCCGCCCGTGAGCAGGGCGCCCCAGATCTCCCATACGGAGAAGTCGAAGGCGGTGGAGTGGAAGAGGGTCCACACGTCGTCGGGGCCGAGCCCGAAGTCCGGTGCGGTGGCCTCGACGAGGGCGGTGACGTTGCGGTGCGGCACCACGACGCCCTTGGGGCGGCCGGTGGAGCCGGAGGTGTAGATGACGTAGGCGGCGAGGCTGTCGTCGGCACTCTCCTCCCGCTCCTCCGGCGCGCCGGATTCCATGAGTTCGGCGGGGGTGACGACGCGTACGCCGTCGATGCGCGGGAACTGCCCGGGGTCGCCGATCACCACGCCGACGCCGGCGTCGGTGGTGGTGTTGCGGAGCCGTTCGTCGGGGTAGCGGCTGTCCATGGGGACGTAGGCGCAGCCCGCCTTCAGCACGGCGAGCAGGGTGACGACGAGCGTGGCGTCACGCTCCAGGCACACCCCCACCCGACCGCTCCCGGCCTCCACGCCGAGCGCCGTCAGCCCGGCGGCCATCCGCTCGGCCCGCTCGTCGAGCTGCCGGTAGGTCAGCTCCTGCTGCCCGTCGGTGACCGCGACGGCGTCGGGCCGGCTGCGGGCCGTCTCCGTGATCCGGCCGTGGATCGTGCCGGACGAGCCGGATCCGGTTCCGGCTCCGTGGTGCGTGGTGCCGAGGCCGCCGAGGCGGAGGACGTCGAGGGCTTCGCCTGCGTCCAGGAGTCCGACGTCCGCGAGGGGTCCGTCCCCGGGCAGCACGGCCAGCTGCCGGGCGGCGCACTGGACGCGGGCGGCGAACATCTCGCCGATCGCGGGGGCCACGGCGCCCTCGTCGTACCAGCAGGTGCCGGTGTACGAGCCGTCCTGCTGCCGGACGAAGTGGAGGGTGAGGGGCGCGGGGGGCGCCAGGAACGGGCGGTAGTGGGCGCCGGGCCGTGCCGACGTGAGGACCACGGCGACGGCCGGGTCGTCGGCGGAGGCGGTTCCGTGCGGGACGCGGCACCGCTCGAGGTGGGCGGCGACCGTGTCGTCCTCGTCCACGGTGACGGCCAGGGAGCGGAAGCCGTCGCGGCCGCCGTCGCCGTCGGCGGAGTCGGCGTCCTGGACGGCGACCGTCACGTCCGGCTGGGCGCCGTAGCGGGCCAGCGTGAGCGACACGGCGGCGAGGAGAAGGTCGTCGCCGGCGCCTTCCAGGGCGAGCGGTACGGTCCCGAAGCGGCCGGCCCGGGCGGGTGTGCCGAGGCCCCATTCCGGGCCGGGCCGGTCGGTGCGCGGCACGCGCCCGGCGGGCAGTGTCCGGCCGGTGGGTACGGGCGCCGGCTCCCCGGCGCCCTCGGGCCCGTCGAGCACCAGCGCGGCCAGCCGTTCGAGGGCTGCCGGCGGCACCAGGGACCGGGCGGCGACGAGGACGAGGTCGGCGAGCCCGTCGGCGTACTCGATCAGGACGGCACGGGGCGCCCCGTCGTCCGGCCGCACGGGCCGCTCGGCCTCGGCGCGGACCCGGGCACGGCCGGCGGGATCCTGGGAGTCCACCGGCAGGCGCAGGGTCCACAGCCGCAGCGCGGCGGCGTCCTGCAGACGGCGGGCGGCCCGCGCGGCGTCGACCGGGCGGTCCGCGCGTACGGTCAGGCTGTGGCAGGCCCGGCGCAACGCGGCTGCCCGGGGCGTTCGCGTGGAGGGTGGTGGGGTGGCTGTGGCCATGGGTTGGCCTCCTGCGAGAAGAGTTGCGAAGAGTTGCGGTGAGGGAGGTGGGCGGTCCGGTCAGCGGGCGCTGAATCCGCCGTCGACGGTGAGGACCGTCCCGGTGGCCTGGCGGGAGTCGTCCCCGGCGAGCCAGACGGCCGCGCCCGCCACGTCCTCCGGCTCGATGAGCGCGTTCATCGGCTGGTCCCGGACGAATACGTCCTCGTGCTCGCCGACCGGGACGTCGAGCGAGCGGGCGATCTCCGACAGCATGCGGCCCTCTACGGCCAGGTCGTCGCGTACGGATCCGGGGCAGAGCGCGTTCACGCGCACGCCGAAGGGCGCGTAGTCCAGCGCGGCCGCCTTCGTCAGGCCGACGAGGCCGTGCTTGGCGGCGACGTATCCGGCGAAGTGGCGGTAGCCGACGAGCCCGGCGGTCGAGGAGACGTTGACGATGCTGCCGGACTGCTGCTCGATCATGGCCGGTGCGACGGCCTTCATCATGCGCCAGGCGCCCGACAGGTCGATGTCGAGCATCAGGGACCACTCGGCTTCGGTGATCTCGTGGGTGCTCTTGCCGGAGGGCGCGGCGATGCCCGCGTTGTTGAGGAGGATCTCCACGGTCCCGAACCGGTCGAGCGCCTGCTCCACGGCCGCGGCGACGGCCTGCGGGTCGCGCAGGTCGGCCGCGGCGGTGGCGACGGCGACACCGTGCCGCTCGCAGAGCGCCGCGGTGTGCGCGAGCTGGCCGGCCGAACCGAGCGGATAGGGCACGCCGGGCAGGTCCTCGGCGATGTCCAGCAGGAAGAGGTCGGCCCCTTCCCGCGCGAACCGCTCCGCACAGGCCCGGCCGAGCCCGCGGGCGGCGCCGGTGATGACGGCGGTCTTGCCTTGCAACAGCACGCCGCCCCCTCAGCCGGCGTGGGCGGCGGTGCCCAGCTCGTGTGCGACCGCGTCCAGGACGCTCTTCGGGGAGTCGACGAGGTACATGTGCCCGCCCGGCACCTCACGGTAGGCGAAGCGCGCGCTGGTGGCCGCCTGCCACTCCTCGGCCTGCGCCCGGCTGACGAGTTGGTCGTCGGCGCCGCGCAGCGAGGTGACGGGTATCGGCAGCGGTTCGTCCGAGGCGGGCTTGTAGTTCTCGTGCATGGCGACGTCGGCCCGGAGCAGGGGCAGCAGTATCTCGCGCAGATCGGGGTCGTCGAAGGCCTCGTGCCGGTACCCGGCGAACTCCCCGACCCGCTCGATGAACTCCTCGTCCCCGAGCCCGGTGGCCCGCTCGGTACGCCCGCTCCACGGCCCGGGAGAACCGCTCACGAAGAGATGCCGCAGCCCGGGGTGCCCCAGGCGCAGAAGCTCCCGGGCGAGTTCAAAGGCGAGAACGGCACCGAGACTGTGCCCGAACAGCGCGACGGGCGCCTGCTCCCCGACGAGCTCGACGACCCGCGGCGCCAGCTCCCGTGCCGCGTCCGCGGCATCCTCGTACGGATCGTCGAGGAACAGCTCCTCCCGCCCGGGCAGTTGCAGCGGAACGACCTGCCCGCCCTCCAGCCCCAACGCATTCCAGGGCCGGTAGAACCCGGCCCCGCTCCCGGCATAAGGCAGGCACACCAACGAGAACGACGCTGCCGACATTGCTTTCCCAACCTCCTACACGCCGTGCCACGAGCACGCGGGCCGCGCACGGCTTCACGTTCACAGAACATCTCGCACGGGACCGAAGGCGACCGCCGACCGACGACACGGCACGGCGCAGGGGGGATGAATGGCCAAACACCGATCAGCTCGGGCGTTTCCCTACACGCCCAAAAACGACCACTGCGGCCATACCGAACTCCCCCGAACTTTCCCCCGATTCGTCGGCACTGCTGCCATCCGAATATGACCAGCCCCGACCAGTTGTGATCGTACAGGCCGGGGGGTCGGTTTTCCATGGCGGTTGAACGGGTGTGAGGGGGGACGCAGAGGACCTGGGCTGGGCAGATGGGGTGGGAAGAGGAGACTTCACATGCACCGACACCCGTCACCTGTCCCAGGACATCCGAGCCCTCGGCGCCTACCGCACCGCGCTCCGGCTGGACCGCGGCAACTCTCTCCCCACGACCACGTCGTGGTCGACGAAGCACATGACCTGCACCCGCACAGTGGCGCATGCTGCGCGGCGTGGTCGCGGCGAGCAAGGGCGACATGCCCCTTACCGATGACGCTCATCAGTGCTTCTACGACTCCAGGGTGTCGCTCGAATCGCCAGGCATCTCGGTCACCGGCCGGGCAAGTCGTCTGCGCGTCAACTACCGCAACACAGAGGCAATCCTCTCCGGGGTTCCGGGAGGGGTGGCGTGCACTCGGGCACAGGAGGCCTTGCACTCTCCTGGACCAGTGAGCCAAGCGAATTCAGTGCTACCGACACCGTAGGGCGGTTTTGACGGCCTCCTTCCCTTCTTGAGTATCAGGTCATCCGGACCGTCAACCGGCATGCGTGACGGCCCGATTGCCTCCTCACCACGTTGACCGCCTTCCCCCTAGCAGCTCCGGCCACAAAGAATCGTTTCGGCGACGTGACCGACCATGCATACGGCAGGTCTATCGATGGGGCCTTTGCGCAGGGTGTGGAGATGGCCTCGCTCTATTCGGTAATGGCATGCCATTCATGCTTGTCGGCGCATTACACATCCGGATACGGATGATCACTGCAAGTGCTGGGAACACGCCTGCCGAGACGGTTCCGACAGGAGGCGAGCCCATGTCGTTGCTGCGTTCGGCAGATGTGTTCAGGGCCATTGAGTCGCAGGTTTCGCAACTCTTCTACGGGCAGTTGATCTGTCCACATGCGAGTGGCGAGAGATGCGCGACGAGTGAGCACCTCACGCTCTCAGAGGCGAAGGAAGCAGCGGCACGTCACGCCGCTGACACTGTCCTGCGGGATGCCGTATGGCGCTGCGTAGGGCGCTACGCCCACAGCGACAGCCCCGACATGGCGCATCGCGGCCAATTGATCGCGTTGTGGTTCGTCATCCCCTACCTGCGGAATTCGGCAGCGAAAGTATCGAGGACGCTCTTCGCCGACGTGGCCGACGTAAGGTCCGCCATGATCTACGGAGCCTTGTGTGAACTTGCTGTTGTCGACGACGGCGACGACGTCCGCAACAAGATCATGCGAGCCGCCAACGCCGCTGGATGGGGGGTCGAGCGAGCAAGCCCCGCAGAACATGCGACGGATCCTCACACTCTCACAGACCACACGTGCCGACAGGGCGATGACCGCGAGTTCACCCGAGACGAGTCAGGAATCCACATGGTCGGCGAGGTGGATACTTCATTGCGGCAGCGCATCAGTGGAGAAAGTCTTGGTGCGACCCTGCACGCCATGGGGCTCGTGGAAGAGCTCCTTGCTCCACACCCGGAGGATGCCTGCGAGGGCGAGTCTGACGCATCGGAGGAGAACCCCGGATGAGCGTGAACGACCTTCGACTCTCGGAGCGGCTCCCTGTCGCACACATGCCACTGCGCGAAGTCGCCGAACTCCTCAACCTCGACCCTTCGAAGGCTTCCGGTCTCGTGAGGTCAGGCCGATTTCCATGCAGCGTCAGAAAGGTACGCGGAAGGTACGCGGTCTCTGTCGCGGACGTGATGAAGGCAATGGGGATTGAGGACCCCGTCATTCGAACCGCTGATCTCTTGGCCGGAGCCGAGTTCGCGGAGCGGTGGGACTGATCCTCATACCAAGCTGCCGGCTCCCATTGGGGCGGGGGATACTCTCCGTTTCCCTCGCCCCACGGGTGTGGCCGTCGGTGTCTGCCGGCGGCTCACTGGATGGGGGCATGCAAGGCGAATAGAGGAAGCCCGAGCCTTGGCAAACCCTCCAGGACTGGGGCCGTGCGAGAGAGCGTTAGCCCCCTACCCCACCGGCTTAAGAATCGCCACGCACTCCACATGGTGCGTCATCGGGAACAGGTCGAACGCCCGCAGCTTCACCACCCGGTACCCCACCTCGGCGAAGTACTTCAGGTCCCGCGCCAGGGCCGCCGGGTCGCAGGCGACGTAGGCGATGCGGCGGGCGCCCAGGGAGGCGAGGTGGTGGACCGTCTGCTTGCCGGCGCCGGCGCGCGGGGGGTCGAGGACGACGAGGTCCACGGAGTCGATGCCCGTGCGGGGGAGGACCTGCTCGACCTTGCCGTGTTCGATGCGGACGCGGTCGAGGTCCTGGAGGTTGTGGCGGGCGTCCTCCACCGCGCGCTTGCCGGACTCGATGCCCAGCACCGCGCCCTTCTCGCCCACGCGCTCGCCGAGGGCGCCCGCGAAGAGGCCCACGCCGCAGTAGAGGTCGAGGGCCATGTCGCCCTTGCGCGGCATCAGGCCCTGCATGACGGCCTTGACCAGGGTGTCGGCCGCCTGGGGGTGGACCTGCCAGAAGCCGCCCTCGCCGACGCGGTAGGTGCGCTCGTCCGCGCGCTCTCGGACGAAGGGGCGGCCGTGGACGCGGTGGACCTGCTTGTCCTTCTCCCCCACGCGCATCACCGACACCGGCTTGTCCAGCTCCACGATCGGCAGGCGGCCGCCCGGCTTGGGGGTGAGGATCACCTGGCGGTCGGCGGAGCCCGAAGCCGCGATGGCCTCGACCGTCGCGATCTGGGGCCACTCGCGCTTCTCGATGCCGAGCTCGGTGACGCCGGGGGCGGCGATCAGGCAGCGGTCGATGACCTGGACCTCGTGGGAGCGGTGCTTGCGCAGGCCCGCGTGGCCCTCGGCGTCGATCGCGTACTGGACGCGCGTGCGCCAGGCCGGGACCTCGCCCGCCGGGAGCTTGTCGCCCTCGGCCGGCATGACCGTGCCGTCCCAGCCCGCCTCCTCGGGCGTCAGGCCCGCCAGGCGCTTGAGCTGCTCGGCGATCACCTCGCCCTTGAAGCGGCGCTGGGCTCCCGGCTTGGCGTGCTGCCAGTCGCAGCCGCCGCACTTGCCGGGGCCGGAGAAGGGGCAGGGGGCCTCCACCCGGTCCTTGGACGCCTCCAGGACCTCCACCGCGTCCGCGCGCAGGAAGCGGGACGTCTCCTCGCCCTCCGTCACGCGCGCGACCACGCGCTCGCCGGGGAGGGCGTGGCGGACGAAGAGGACCCGGCCCGACTCCGTACGGGCGACGCAGTGGCCGCCGTGGGCCACCGGGCCGACCTCGACCTCGTACTCCTCGCCGACCAGCGATTCCTGCGGTGCGTTCTGCATGGGGGTCGGCTCCAGATACGTGGGGAAAAGGGGTGGGGCGGGACAGCCGTCCAGTCTACGGCTCGTCCCGCCCCACCTGCGAATTCAGTCTTCGCTGTCTGCGAATCCAGGCTTCGCTACTTCTTCGTCGCCGCCTTTTCCCTTCTCGGCTCCGTCACCGGGCCGCGGCGCACCGCGCCCGGGGCGTTCCACTCGGCGCGCTTGCGGGCGCGCTGCTTGGCCGCCTCGGAGGAGTCGAGCTGCCAGGGCACGGAGGTGACCATCACGCCGGGCGTGAAGAGCAGGCGGCCCTTCAGGCGCAGGGCGCTCTGGTTGTGCAGCAGGTGCTCGTACCAGTGGCCCACGACGTACTCGGGGATGTAGACGCTGACCACGTCGCGCGGGCTCTCCTTGCGCAGCCGCTTGACGTAGTCGATGACCGGCCGGGTGATCTCGCGGTAGGGCGAGTCGAGGACCTTCAGCGGTACGTCGATGCCGCGGCCCGACCAGTCCTCGCGCAGCGCCTTGGTCTCCGCCGCGTCGACGCTGATCGTCAGTGCCTCGAGGGTGTCGGAGCGCATCAGCTTGGCGTAGGCCAGGGCCCGCAGGGTGGGCTTGTGGATCTTGGAGACCAGGACGATGGAGTGCACCCGGGAGGGGCGCACCGTCTCGTCGCTGGGGCCCTCGCCGGCGGCGATCTCCTCGGCGACCCGGTCGTAGTGCTTACGGATCGCGGTCATGATGGCGTAGAAGATCACCATGCCGAGGAGGGCCACCCAGGCGCCGTGCGTGAACTTCGTGACCAGGACGACCACGAGCACCAGGCCGGTGAAGAAGGCGCCGAAGGTGTTGATCGCCCGGGCGCGGACCATGCGGCGGCGCTCGGCCGGGTCGGTCTCGCTCGCCAGGTGGCGGTTCCAGTGCCGGACCATGCCGATCTGGCTGAGGGTGAAGGAGACGAAGACGCCGACGATGTAGAGCTGGATCAGCTTCGTGGAGTCCGCGCCGTAGATGTAGACCAGTATCGCGGCGGCCGCGGCGAGCAGCACGATGCCGTTGGAGAACGCGAGCCGGTCGCCGCGGGTGTGCAGCTGGCGCGGCAGGTAGCGGTCCTGGGCGAGGATCGAGCCGAGCAGCGGGAAGCCGTTGTACGCGGTGTTGGCGGCCAGGAAGAGGACCAGGGCGGTGGCGGCGGCGAGCACGATGAACAGGAACGAGCCGTTGCCGAAGACCGCCTCGGCGACCTGGGAGATCACCGGGTTCTGGGTGTAGTCCTCGCCGACGGGCACGCCGTTGCGCAGCAGGTCGGTGGCCGGGTTCTCGGCCATCCGGACCTTGGTGACCATGGCCAGCGCGATGATGCCGCAGAACATGGTGACCGCGAGGCCGCCCATCAGCGCCAGGGTGGTGGCGGCGTTCTTCGACTTCGGCTTGCGGAAGGCGGGCACGCCGTTGCTGATCGCCTCCACGCCCGTCAGGGCGGCACAGCCGGAGGAGAACGCGCGCAGGAGCAGGAAGACCAGCGCGAAGCCGGCCAGGCCCTGGTGCTCGGCGTGGATGGTGTAGTCGGCGGTGGGGGCCTTCATGGTGTCGCCCGTGAGGCTGCGGTAGGCGCCCCAGGCGATCATCACGAAGACGCCGCCGACGAAGATGTACGTCGGAATCGCGAAGAGCTTTCCGGACTCCTTGACGCCGCGCAGGTTCATCAGCGTGAGCAGGACGATCACGGCGATGGCCGAGAGGGTCTTGTGCTCGATGACGAACGGGATGGCGGAGCCGAGGTTCTCGATGCCGGAGGAGATGGAGACCGCGACGGTCAGGACGTAGTCGACGAGCAGTGCGCTGGCGACGGTGAGTCCGGCCTTGGGCCCGAGGTTGGTGTTGGCGACCTCGTAGTCGCCGCCGCCGCTCGGGTAGGCGTGCACGTTCTGGCGGTACGAGGCGACCACCGTGAACATCAGCACGACGACCGCTACCGCGATCCAGGGGCTGAAGTGGTAGGCGGACACGCCTGCCACGGACAGGACGAGCAGCACTTCGCCCGGCGCGTACGCCACGGAGGAGAGGGGGTCGGACGCGAAGACGGGGAGGGCGATGCGCTTGGGGAGGAGTGTCTCCCCAAGCTTGTTGCTGTGCAGCGCCCGGCCGATGAGGATCCGTTTCGGCAGGTCGGTCAGTTTGGACACGCAGAGGATCGTAAGGGTTCGATATCGATACCGCCCACCCGGCTACCCGTCGGAGCCGAAATCCGTTAAGGGGGCGTTAAGACCCCGGAAGCGGTCTTGACGGGCGCCGTGGCGGCGGGCGATGGGTCTTACGGTCGCAGGTGGACGGGCAGTGCCCGGTGGCCGTTGGAGATGAAGGAATCCACCGGGAGCAGCTCGTCCGGAGCGGCCGCCAGCGCCATGTCGGGGAAGCGCTCGAAGAGGGCGGGCAGGGCGACGGACGCCTCCAGCCGGGCCAGTGGGGCGCCGAGGCAGAAGTGGACGCCGTGGCCGAAGGAGAGGTGTTCCTTGGTGGCACGAGTCACATCGAAACGGGCACCGTCGTCGCCGTAGAGCTCCGGGTCGCGGCCGGCCGCCGCGTAGGAGGCGAGGATCGCGTCGCCCTTGCGCAGGGTGATGCCGCCGTCGAGGGGGATGTCCTCGGTGGCGTAGCGCAGCGGCAGGTTGGCGACGGGGGCCTGGACGCGCAGTGTCTCCTCGATCACATCGTTCCAGCCGGCCTTGCCGTCGCGGACGAGGGCGAGCTGGTCGGGATGGGTGAGCAGCGCGTGGATGGCGTTGTCGAGGAGGTTGACCGTGGTCTCGTGACCGGCGCCGATCATGAGCAGGAGGGTGTCGACGAGTTCCTGCTCGCTCAGGGGCGTGTCGGCGTCGTCGTCGCGGGCGGAGATCAGGACGCTGGTCATGTCGTCGCCGGGCGTCTCGCGCTTGGCGGCGACGATGCCGCCGAGGAGGCCGTAGAGCCGGCCGTAGGTGGCGGTGACCTCCTCCGGGTCGGCGGAGGTGTGGAAGATCGAGTCGACGCATTCGCGCAGCCCCTCGCGCGTGGGCTCGTCGTCGACGCCGAACAGCTCGCAGATCACCTGGATCGGGATGGAGTAGGCGTAGCGCTCGCGCAGGTCGACGCTCTCACCGGGCGGGGTGGCGGCGAGGTCGTCGAGGAGGTCGGCGGTCATCCGCTCGATGCGGGGGCGCAGGGCGGCGGTGCGGCGGGCGGTGAAGGCCTTGGAGACCAGGATGCGCAGCCGTTTGTGGTCGCTGCCGTAGGCGGTGAACATGTTCTGCACCGAGACCCAGGTGTACAGCGGCCACTCGGGGGAGATCTCGCCGTCGATCCAGGCGGGCCAGTGCTGGCGCGGGTCCTTGGAGACGCGGGGGTCGGTCAGCAGCTGCTTGATCAGCGGCTGGGCGGTCACCGCCCATGCCACCACGCCGCCAGGGAGCTCCACAGGGGTAGCCGGCCCGTGGGCGCGGATGCGGGCTGCCTCGCCGTGGATGTCACGGCCGGTGGGATCGATCGTGACGGGGCAGGTCTGGCGTTCCATCGGCTCTCTCCGGGGGTCTCGGGCGGCAGGTGGTCGGCGGACGGGTGGTGCGGCCGCTCATCGGGGCGGTCGGGCTGCCCCGGGTGGACGGGGGCGGGTGCCGGGGTGGGTACGGGCACCGGGGGGAAGCGCACGGGCAGGGCCGTCAGGGCGCGGTGGAAGGGCCCGGGGCGCCACACCAGCCGGTCGGCGGGTACGGCGAGCTCCACGTCGGGGAGCCGGTCCAGGAGCTTCTCGACGGCGGCGGCCGCGATGAGGCGGGCCGAGTCCTTGGCGGGGCAGTGGTGCGGGCCGGCGCTCCAGGCGAGGTGGGCGCGGTTGCCGGTGCGCCGGCCGGAGTGCAGGGCGGGGTCGGTGTTGGCGGCGGCGAAGCTGACGACGACGGGCTCGCCGGCGCGCAGCGGCACGCCGCCGAAGTCCAGGTCCTCCACCGGGTAGTGGACGCCGTAGTTGGCCATGGGCGGGTCGAGCCAGAGGACCTCGTCGAGGGCGTCCTCGACGGGCATGCTGCCGCCGGCCAGGTCGCCGGCGAAGCGGTCGTCGGACAGCAGCAGGCGCAGGGCGTTGGCGATGAGGTTCTGCTGCGGTTCGGTGCCGGCGCCGATGAGGACGACGAGCTGATGGAGCATCTCCTCGTCGCCGAGCTGGACCGGGTGGGCCATCAGCCAGGACGTCATGTCCGCGCCGGGATGCTCGCGCTTGAGGGCGATGAGTTCCAGGAGGCTGCTGGTGATGAGCGCGTCGGCGCGTTCGGCGTCCACGCCGTCGAAGATGCCGGAGAAGCCCTCGACGAGGCGGTCGCCGAGCTCGGGCGGGCAGCCGAAGAGCTGCTGGAAGACCAGGAGCGGCAGCACCTTGGCGTAGCTGCCGAGCAGGTCGGCCTCGCCGAGCGCGGTGAAGCGGTCGATGAGGCTGTCGGCGCTGCGCTCGGCGTAGCCGCGCAGGGCGTTGGGGTCGATCCGGGCGAGGCTGTCGTCGACGGCCTGCCGGTAGCGGCGGTGGTCGTCGCCGTCGGCGAACAGGCAGTTGGGCCGGTAGGCCATCATCGGCACGACGGGGTTGTCGGGGGCGACCCGGCCGTCGGCCAGGGCCCGCCAGTGGCGGGCGTCCTTGACGAACCGGTCCGGGCTGCGGAGCACTTCGAGCGCGGCGCGGTAGTCGGTGACGAGGGTGGCCTGGACGCGGGGCGCCAGCTCCACGGGCGCGGCCGGCCCGTACTGCCGCAGCCGGTGGTAGACGGCCTGCGGGTCGGCGGCGAAGTCGGGGCCGTACAGCGGGGTGCCCAGCCCCTGGTAGGCCGGAGGTGCCTGGCGGGCCTGGTGCGGTGGGTAGGGCTGTGGTGCCTGGTGCGCGGGGCAGCCCGGTGGCGGCATGGGGCCGGCGTCGGGGCGGTGGGTCACACGTGCTCCTGGGCGGTGCGGGTCTGCAGGTACTCCACGAGGGTGATCAGGGCGCGCGTGGAGGAGATCCGGTCGCGGGCGTCACAGGTGATCAGCGGGGTCTCCGGGAGCAGGTCGAGGGCCTCGCGGATCTCCTCCTCGGGGTGGCTGGGCGCGCCGTCGAAGTGGTTGACGGCGACGGCGTACGGCAGGCCGTGCTCCTCCAGCAGCCCCATGACGTCGAAGGACTGCTCCAGGCGCCGGGTGTCGGCCAGGACGAGCGCGCCGAGCGCGCCCTGGGTCATGTCCTGCCAGAGCCGGGTGAAGCGCTGCTGGCCGGGGGCGCCGAAGAGATAGAGGACGAGGCTGTCGCTGAGGGTGAGCCGGCCGAAGTCCATGGCGACCGTGGTGGTGGTCTTGCCCTCGATGCCGGCCAGGTCGTCGACGAGCGCCCCGGCCTGGGTCATGGTCTCCTCGGTGCGCAGCGGCCGGATCTCCGACAGCGAGCCGACGAAGGTCGTCTTGCCGACCGCGAAGTGTCCGACGACGAGGATCTTGGCGGCGGTCCGTACGGTCTGCCGCAGATAGACGCCGCCGTCGGGGTGGCCGCCGTACGCGCCGGGGTCAGAGGCGAGCGCGGAGTCCATCGAGCACCTCCTGGAGGATCTGGGCCTCGGGCAGCTGTGCCGAGGGGATGGGGGCGCGGGTGGAGAGGTGGCCGCTGTCCACGAGGTCGGCCAGCAGCACCTTGGTGACGCTGACGGGCAGCATCAGGTGGCCGGCGATCTCGGCCACGGACAGGGCGCCGCCGAGGCAGAGTTCCATGAGCGCGCGCTTTTCGGGGCTGAGGCCGCCGAGCGGCAGGTCGCCGTGCGCCATGACCAGGGTGACCAGGTCGAAGGTGTTGCGGGTCGGGTGGGAGCGCCCGTCGGTGACGACGTACGGGCGCACCAGCCCTTTCTCGCGCCTCGGCGCCGGCGGGGTCATGCCGGGCTGCCCGGGCCCTGCCAGCCGTCCTGGCGCGGCGGGCTCACCAGTTCCTTGCCGAGCCGGTCGACCGTCTTCTGCATGCGGTAGGTGACGGCTTCCATGTCGACGTTCTCGCCGGCGGAGACGGCGAGGTAGGCGCCGGGGCCGGCGGCGATGAGGAAGACGTAGCCGTGGGCGAACTCCACCAGCGTCTGCCGCCAGGGGCTGTCCTGGTGGGTGGGGTGGGTGCAGAACTCGGTGGTGGAGCGGCTGATGGACTGCAGCCCGGAGAGGGCGGCGGCCTGGCGCTCGGCCTCGTCCCGGTCGATGCCGCGGGAGTGGGCACGCAGCATGCCGTCGGCGGACAGCAGGATCGCGTGCCGGGCCTCTGGCATCTTCACGACCTCGTCGAGCATCCAGCCCAGCTCTTTGTTCATGTGGTCGTTCACGCGTGCGGGTTCCCTTCGTCTTCTGCGGGGGTGCCGGGTCGGCGGGCGGGGGCCTGACGGTCGTCGTGGGTGCCGGGCAGGCCGGCACCCGGCGGCACGGTGCCGGGGGCACCGTGGGGCGGACCGGGCGGCGGGCCACCGGGGGCGCCGGGCGGCTGTCCGGGGGCCTGGCCGCCGGGGAGGTGCGGGAGCGGGTGGTTGCCGGTGCGGCCGGAGCGGGTGCCGCGGGCGAACGCGCCCATGCGCCGGGCGGTCTCCTCGGCGGTGCGCTCCTGGGGCGTCTCGGCGGGCATCGGGGCCGCGGGGCGGCGGTGCGCCGCGGCGCCCGGCTGCCGGCGGCGGCGCTTGGGCAGCCCGCCGGCGGTGGAGCCGGTGACGGCGGAGGCGTCGGGGACGTCCGGGGCGACCGGGGGCGCGCCGTCGGCGGGCCGGGCTGCCGGCGGGGCGAACGGCGGGGGCTCCTGGACGGCGTGCGTCCGCTCGGCGGGGCGCGCGTGCGAGCGGGAGGCCTTGTGCGTGGCGCCGTGGCCGGGGGCGTTGCGGGCGCGTCCGTGCCCGGACAGCGGTGTGGTGCTCGGCCCGTCGATGTCGAGCTGGGTCAGCAGCGCGCTGGGCAGGAACAGGACGGCCCGTACGCCGCCGTAGGGCGAGCGCGTGTCGACCGAGACGCTGAAGCCGTAGCGGGCGGCGAGGACGCCGATGACGGGGAAGCCGAACTGCGGGGGGTCGCCGAGCCGGGAGACGTCCACGGCCTGCCGGCCGGACAGCATCGCGCCGGCCTGCTGCACTTCGCGCCCGTCCATGCCCACGCCCGCGTCGTCGATGACGACGCAGGCGCCGTTGTGCACCGGCTGGAGGCTGACCTCGACGGTGGTGTTGGGCTGCGAGTGGCGGGCGGCGTTGTCCAGGAGCTCGGCGACGGCGAGCACGACGGGCTCGACGGCACGGCTGACGACGGCGAGGTCCGCCTGCGGGTGCACCCGGACGCGCCGGTAGTCGCGGATGCGGGAGGTGGCGCCCCGTACGACGTCGGTGAGCGGGGAGGCGACGCGCTGCCGGCCGGGCCAGGAGCCGCACAGCACGGCGATGGCCTGGGCGCGCCGGCCGAACTGGGAGTTGGCGTGGTCGATCTCCAGCAGGTCCCTGAGCACATCGGGGTTGTCGTGCCGGTCCTGCATGTCGGAGATGGCCAGCTGCTGTTCGTGCGCCAGCCCCTGCAGGGCGCGCATGGACGCCTTCAGCGCGGCCTTGGCCGACTGGTCGGCGCGGGCCTGGGCCTTCTCCACGGCCTGGGCGAACAGGTCCATCACCGACTGCAGTCGCTGCGCGAAGACGGTGCCGGTGAGCCGCTCGTCGAGCGGGCCGGGCAGGGGTACGTCCTGACTGACGGCGTCCGCGACGGCGGGCAGCCGGACGGCGACCAGGTGGCCCATTTCCTCGTCACGCGCGCGGAGGCTCTCCTCCAGTTGGGCGACGCGCCTGCGCACTCCGGTGGTGATCGTGCGTTGGCGCAGCAGCAGGACCGCGACGACGGTCAGCGCGATGGCCAGGCACCAGATCACCACCTCGGATATGTGATGTGACATCAATTCCTCTTGGCCGACGGGGGCATGGGGGCGGCGGCGGGACAGGTTCGGCGTCCTGACATCCCGTCCGGAAGCGGAATACGCCGATCATCCTAGCCGTGTGGGTGACCGTGTGTCCGATCTTCGTCACGAATACCGAACAGGCTTACGCCCCTTCTTCGCGCATATACCGGGGAGTGGGAGAGGTAAGGCGATATCCGGCCGAAGTCCGGAGATTGCCGACGGCCCGTCACGGGAGCGATGGCATCCGGCCGTAGGCCGCCCAGCAGGACGGCCGTGGTGGAACCACACCCTCCAGGGGCGGTGGCCACGGTGGGCGGGGGTGACGCGATCAAGGCGGCGCGTTCGGGCCAGGACGGCCAGGGCAGCCGGGACGGCAGGGCCTTCCGGGGGTGCCGCCCCGGCGGTCCCGCGCATCCGCTCGGGCGTTCCGCGCGTCGTGATCATCGACCCGAGCCTATGGCGAACCCCCCGCGCGCTGAAGAGGAGGGTCGCCGGACCGCCCGGGCGCCGGGGATGCACGGGGCAGGGGGCGGGCGCACCATGGGTGAGGAAGCAGGCGCCGCGGAGGCCGCGACGCGCGGCGGGGCCCACGGGCCGGGCAGCCCCCGGCGGGCCCGCCGGCAGCGGCACGCTCCTTCCCCCGTGCCGGGCGCACGGCCCCCGGCGCCGACGCGCCGGACCTCCCCTCCGGCAGCCCTCTCCCCCTGCAGCGACAAGCCGACAAGGTGGGCAGACTCATGCGCGAAACGAGACGGACGGGGCGGCGCACCAGGCCCGCACTCGTCGTGGCCGGAATCCTCGTGGTCTCCACGGCCCCGGCCACCGGCGCGGACGCACGGACGGACCCGGCCATGGCCTCCGAGCCCTCCACCGGCCCGGGCGCGGCCGTGCCCTCGGGGCTCTTCACGGACCAGGACGTGGCGTCGCTGCTCCCGGACGCCCCGGACGCGGCTTCCCCGGACGCCGCCGCGATGCCTTCCTCCGGCCCGGACACCTGCATACGGGGCATGTTCTGGCGCAAGGCGATCCCGGGCGACCACGTCTGCGTCACCCAGCAGGGGTTCAGCCTGACCAGGCTGCAGAACGCCCAGGGCCCGGAGCACACCCTGCCCGACGGCAGCTGTACGCCCTCGAACTGGGTCTGGCGCTGGGCGGTGCCCGGCGACCGCACCTGCGTCCACCCGACCGCGGCAAAGGACGCCCGGGGGAACACCGCACGGGCGACGTCGTACTGGGTGGCCACCCGTGACCGCATCACGGGGAACGACATCGACAAGGACCCGTTCTGGTACCCCGCCGCCTATTACCGGATCCGCAGTGTCCAAACCTCGCCCTGGCTGTACGCCAACGTCTACGGGGGCAGCACCGCGGACGGCACCAAGGTCACCCTCCGCAGCAACACCCCGGGCCGGCAGAACTTCACGTTCCGGCGCGTGGGCAACGGCGTCGCCTACCAGAACACCTTCGAGATCGTGGCGCGCCACTCGGGCAAGTGCCTGGACGTGCAGGGCTTCAGCAAGAACGACGGCGCACCCGTGATCCAGTGGCCCTGCCACGGCGGCGCCAACCAGAAGTGGTACTTCCAGCGGCGGGCCGACAATTTCTGGGAGATACGCTCGGTCGACAGCGACAAGTGCCTGGACGCCGCGAACCCCAACAACCCGGCGGTCAATCCGCCCCCGTCCGGAGCCCAGCTCCAGCAGTGGACGTGCCTGGGCAACAAGAACCAGGCCTGGATGCTCTCCTCCCCGAACTGAGCGGAGCCTCCCCCCCGGCGCGGGCGGCGGCCCGCGGGACAAGGGCCGGGGGCCAGTCGGTGGTCCGGGGGCCCGGTCCGTCCGGGGTTGCGGATACGGTGGTGTCATGCGCCCTGCGCGGACGAGGCTCCCGTGGGCGCGTCGCGTCGTACCCGCGGGCTGATTCCCGTGGGGCCGTGATCCGAAGAAGGAAGATGTGAGCAGGGTGTTGGTGCAGGTCAGCGCGGTAGACCGGAGCACGGGGCAATAGTCATGCATATCGTGATCATGGGGTGCGGGCGAGTGGGCTCGGCCCTCGCGCAGACCCTCGAGCAGCAAGGCCACACGGTCGCCGTGATCGACCAGGACCCCACGGCGTTCCGCCGTCTGGGCTCCGGGTTCGGCGGCCGCCGGGTGACCGGCGTCGGCTTCGACCAGGACACCCTGCGCGAGGCGGGCATCGAGGAGGCGGGCGCCTTCGCCGCGGTCAGCAGCGGCGACAACTCCAACATCATCGCGGCCCGCGTGGCCCGCGAGATGTTCGGCGTCGAGAACGTGGCGGCCCGCATCTACGACCCCCGGCGTGCCGAGGTCTACCAGCGGCTCGGCATCCCGACCGTGGCCACCGTGCGGTGGACCGCCGACCAGATGCTGCGCCGGCTGCTGCCGTCGGGCGCGGAGCCGCTGTGGCGCGACCCCAGCGGTGGCGTGCAGCTCGCCGAGGTGCCCGCGTCGGACGCGTGGGTGGGCCAGAAGGTGAGCCTGCTGCAGGAGGAGACCGGCGTACGGGTGGCGTTCCTCACCCGGCTGGGCGAGGCGATGCTGCCGACGTCCGCGACGGTGCTCCAGGAAGGCGACCTCGTGCACGTGATGATGCGCACCGACGAGGTCGAGAAGGTCGAGGCGGCTTTCTCCGCCGGTCCCGAGGAGGCGGCACACTCATGAGGGTTGCCATCGCAGGTGCCGGCGCCGTCGGCCGGTCCATCGCGGGCGAGCTGCTCGAGAACGGCCACGAGGTCCTGCTCATCGACAAGGCCCCCTCGGCCATCTCGGTGGAGCGGGTGCCGCTGGCGGAGTGGCTGCTGGCCGACGCGTGCGAGATCACCTCGCTCGACGAGGCCGCGCTGCAGCGCTGCAACGTGGTCATCGCCGCGACCGGCGACGACAAGGTCAACCTCGTCGTCTCGCTGCTCGCCAAGACCGAGTACGGGGTGCCGCGGGTCGTGGCCCGGGTGAACAACCCCAAGAACGAGTGGCTCTTCAACGAGTCCTGGGGCGTGGACGTGGCCGTCTCCACCCCGCGCCTGATGTCGGCGCTGGTCGAGGAGGCCGTGAGCGTCGGCGACCTGGTGCGCCTGCTGCGCTTCAGCCAGGGCGACGCCAACCTCGTCGAGCTCACCCTGCCGCCGGAGGCCGCCCTGGCCGGCACCCGGGTCGGGGACGTGGACTGGCCGGAGGACACCTCCCTGGTCACCATCATCCGCGGCAACCGCGTGCTGACCCCCAACCGCGAGGACGCGCTGGAGGCGGGCGACGAGCTGCTGTTCGTGGCCGCCCCGGCGCGCGAGGAGCAGCTGGAGGACCTGCTGTCGGTCCGCCGCGAGGACATGACCGGCTGACGGTGGCCGACGGCCGCCGAGGCCGCGTACGTACGAGGAGGGCCCCCGGGAATCGTCCCGGGGGCCCTCCTCGTGCCCGTCCGTGCCGTGTGCGGTCAGCGGGTCGTGACGTCGGCCTTGGCCTCGCGCTCGGCGGCCTCGGCCGCCTCCATCTCCGCGAAGACGTCGATCGGCGGCGGCGCCTTCGACAGGAAGATCCAGGTCAGATAGACCGACAGCAGCATCGGCGGGATGCCGAGGGCCACCTTCACCCAGCCCAGCTGGGTGGCGTCCCCCCACCAGTAGAGGGGGAAGAGGATCGCGGACTTGGCGAGCAGGATCAGGCCCCACGCCCAGCTGGCCTTGGTGTAGGCGACCTTGCGGCCCGGGTTGCGGGTGCGCCAGGAGAGGTTCTCCTTGAACACCGGCCCCAGGATCAGGCCCATCAGCGGGTAGCCGGCGATCGACGAGACGATGTAGGCCACCGCCAGTCCGAGGCTGTAGAGCATGCCCGGCAGGTAGAAGTTCTTGGCGTCGCCGGACATCATCGCGAAGACGGCGCCGAAGGCGACCCCGAAGACGCCGCTGAAGGCGTGCTTGAGGGTGTCCTTGCGGACGAGCCGGGCCAGGCCGAGCACCAGGGACAGGCCCAGTGCGGCGATGGCCGCGAAGTGGATGTCACGCTTGACCGTGTAGATCGCGACGAAGACCAGACCGGGGACGGTGGTCTCCACCATGCCCCGCACCCCGCCGAAGGCTTCGAACAGGGCGGCCTCGGTGACGGATCTCGAGTCGGCTGCCCGCGCAGGCGAGGCGCTCTGCGCGTCGGGGGTCGTTGGGTGATCCGTCGGCTTGTCGAGGGACGACAACGGCTACTCCTGTCCGAGCGGTCGGAGTTCGTATCTGGGGTTGAACAGCACTCTGCGGCCGCGGCTCATGGAGATCCGGCCGGAGGCGATCAGCTTACGGCCGGGCTCTATGCCCGCGATGGAGCGGCGCCCCAGCCAGACCACGTCCAGCGCGGCGGAACCGTCGAAGAGCTCCGCCTCCAGCGCGGGCACCCCGGCGCGCGGCCGCAGGGTCACGGTCCGCAGCGTGCCGGTGACCTTGACTATCTGGCGGTCGTCGCAGTCGCATATGCGCGTGCAGCCCACGGCCTCCGTGTCCTGCTGCAGCTCGGCGTGGTGCAGCTCCTCCTGCGAGGTGGACAGCCTGTCGAGCATCCGGCGGAAGCGGCCGGTCGGCCTCTCGGAACGGGGTACGGCACTCATGCACCCAGCGTACCGGGGGCCGGGGCCGCCCGGATCAGCGCTCACACTGCGAAAACCGGGCGGAACCAGGCGCTCCGGACGCCCCGGGCCAGGCCCGTCACACCTCGAACCGGTACCCCATCCCCGGCTCCGTGATGAAGTGCTTCGGATGCGAGGGATCCAGCTCCAGCTTGCGCCGCAGCTGGGCCATGTAGACCCGCAGGTAGTTCGTCTCCGTCCCGTAGGACGGCCCCCAGACCTCCTGCAGCAGCTGCTTCTGGCTGACGAGACGGCCCGTATTGCGTACGAGCACCTCCAGCAGGTGCCACTCCGTCGGCGTCAGGCGTACGTCCTTGCCGCCCCGGTTGACCTTCTTCGCCGCGAGGTCGACCGTGAAGACCTCGGTCTCGACGATCGCGTCGTCGCTCCCGGCGGACGGCCCCGTGGGCTCTGCGCGGCGCACGGCGGCCCTGAGTCTCGCCAGCAGCTCGTCCATGCCGAAGGGCTTGGTCACGTAGTCGTCGGCGCCCGCGTCGAGCGCCTCGACCTTCTCGTCGGAGGTCTGCCGGGCGGAGAGGACCAGGATCGGCACCCGGGTCCAGCCGCGCAGGCCCTTGATGACCTCGACGCCGTCCATGTCGGGCAGGCCGAGGTCGAGGATGACCACGTCGGGGTGGCGCGCGGCGGCGAGCTGGAGGGCGGTGGCGCCGTCGGGCGCGGCATCGACCTCGTACTTCCGCGCCTTGAGGTTGATCACGAGAGCGCGGACGATCTGCGGCTCGTCATCCACCACGAGCACCCGGTTCATGCTGAACCACCTCTGCTGTTCGTTCGGGCCCCGCGACGGGGCCCGGGGTCCTGGTCCGATGGGGTCTGTGCGGCGGCGGCAGGTCTCACGTCGTGACCTGGGCCGGCAGGTCCGCCCGCACGGGCGGGCGGCCGGCGGCGGCCCGGAGCGTGAGGACCATGGTCATGCCGCCGCCCGGGGTGTCCTCGGCGGCCAGCGTGCCGCCCATGGCCTCGGCGAAGCCCCGCGCCACCGCGAGGCCGAGCCCGACCCCGGCGCCGCGCGGCGCGTCGCCGTACCGCTGGAAGGGCTCGAAGATGCGGTCCTTGGCGCTGTCGGGGACGCCGGGCCCCCGGTCGGCCACCCGTACCTCGACGCGGTCGCCGAGGGCGCTGGCGGCCACGAGGACGGGCGCGGCGCCGGCGGGGTTGTACTTGACGGCGTTCTCGACGATGTTCGCGACGCCGCGCTCGAGCAGGCCCGGGTCGACGGCCACCATCGGCAGCGTCTCGGGGATGTCGAGGGTCACGCTGCCCTCGGGGACCCCGCCCAGCGCCATCGGGACCACCTCGTCGAGGTCGATCTCCCTGATCAGCGGGGTGACGGTGCCGGTCTGCAGGCGGGACATGTCCAGGAGGTTGCCGACCAGGTGGTCGAGCCGGTCGGCGCCGTCCTCGATGCCGGCCAGCAGCTCGGCCTCGTCCTCCTCGGACCAGGCGACGTCGTCGGAGCGCAGGGACGTCACGGAGGCCTTGATGCCGGCCAGCGGGGTGCGCAGGTCGTGGCTGACGGCGGCCAGCAGGGCGGTGCGGATGCGGTTGCCCTCGGCGAGCTCGCGGGCCTGCTCGGCCTCGCCGACGAGCCGCTGGCGGTCCAGGACGACCGCGGCCTGCGCGGCGAAGGCCGCCAGCACGCGGCGGTCCTCGGCGGGCAGCACCCGGCCGGAGAGGGCGAGCGCCATGTTGTCGCCGACCGGCATGTCGACGTCGGCGTCCTCGGGGCGCAGCAGCGGCTTGCCCGTGCTGGTCACGACACTGCTGGCGCAGGTCCACGGGTCGACGTCGCTGGCGCGCTCCAACAGGGCCACGGACTCCATGCCGAAGGTCTCGCGGACCCGCTCCAGCAGGGCGTCCAGGCTGGTCTCGCCGCGCAGGATGCTGCCCGCGAGGAAGGAGAGGATCTCCGACTCCGCCCGCAGCCGGGCGGCCTGGTGGGTGCGGCGGGCCGCGACGTCGACGACGGAGGCCACGGAGATCGCGACGAAGACGAATATCGCGATGGCGATGATGTTCTTGGTGTCGGTGATCGTCCATTGGTGGACGGGCTCGACGAAGAAGTAGTTCAGCAGGAGCGAGCCGAGGGCCGCCGACGCCAGGGCGGGCCACACGCCGCCGAGCAGGGCCGCCACGATCGTCGTGCACAGGAAGATCAGCATGTCGTTGGCCAGCCCGAGCGGCGGGACGACCCGCGTCAGCAGCAGGCTCAGCAGCACGGGGACGAGCACGCCGACCGCCCAGCCGGCCACGATCCGGCCCCGGCCGAGCCGGGCGCCGCGGGCCACGGGCAGTCCGCGGCCCTTGGCGACCTCCTCGTGCGTGACGATGTGCACGTCGAGGTCAGGGCCGGAGTCGCGGGCGACGGTGGCGCCCACGCCCGGCCCGAAGATGTACTGCCAGGTCTTGCGCCGGCTGGAGCCGAGCACGATCTGGCTGGCGTTGACGCCACGGGCGAACTCCAGCAGCGAGGCGGGCACGTCGTCACCTATGACGTGGTGGAACGTACCGCCCAGGTCCTCCACCAGGGTGCGCTGGACGGCCAGCTCCTTGGGCGAGGCGGAGGTCAGGCCGTCGCTGCGGGCGATGTAGACGGCGAGGATCTCGCTGCCGGAGCCCTTGGCGGCCATGCGTGCGGCCCGCCGGATGAGCGTGCGGCCCTCGGGGCCGCCGGTGAGGCCGACGACGATGCGCTCGCGGGCGTGCCAGATGGTCGAGACGCTGTGCTCGGTGCGGTACTGCCGCAGGTACTCGTCGACGCGGTCGGC
This sequence comes from Streptomyces sp. NPDC021096, assembly GCF_040641275.1. Taxonomy (NCBI): domain Bacteria; kingdom Bacillati; phylum Actinomycetota; class Actinomycetes; order Kitasatosporales; family Streptomycetaceae; genus Streptomyces; species Streptomyces sp. NPDC021096. Next base: position 133,746 of record NZ_JBFADG010000006.1, read on the forward strand.
GGTCCACAGCAGGGCCAGCTCGCGCAGGGCGGTCAGGTTGCCGGGCCGGAAGTAGTTGGAGAGGGCGGCGTCGACCTTGTCGGACTTGTAGATGTTGCCGTGCGCCATGCGGCGGCGCAGCGCCTGTGGCGACATGTCGACCAGTTCGATCTGGTCCGCGCGGCGCACGACCTCGTCGGGCACGGTCTCGCGCTGCCGTACGCCGGTTATCGACTCGACGACGTCACCCAGGGACTCCAGGTGCTGGATGTTGACGGTCGAGATGACGTCGATGCCCGCCTGCAGCAGTTCCTCGACGTCCTGCCAGCGCTTGGTGTTGCGGGAGCCGGGGACGTTGGTGTGGGCCAGTTCGTCCACGATGGCGACGCGCGGCCGGCGGGCCAGGACCGCGTCCACGTCCATCTCGGTGAAAGTGGAGTCCCGGTAGGCGATCTCCTGTCGGGGCACCTGCTCCAGGCCGTGCAGCATGACCTCGGTGCGCGGGCGGCCGTGGTGCTCCACGAATCCCACGACCACGTCGGTGCCGCGCTCCACCCGTCGGTGGGCCTCGGAGAGCATGGAGTACGTCTTGCCGACGCCCGGCGCCGCGCCGAGATAGATCCGAAGGTTGCCGCGTCCCATGGCCCCATTGTCTTTCACGAGTCGCGACGGTGTTCGGGCCGGTTCTCCGTCCTGAGGTGCAGCACCGCCGCGTAGGTCGACCTTACGGCCAAGGATCTGGACATAACGGGCGAGGAGCGGTCAGGCGTCAGGTATTGACGCAGCTCTGACGCCTGCGGCCGTAACCGGCGCTGCGGCCGGTGACCGGCCCCTCCCCGGGGGCCCGCGCCGAAATTGCCATGCAAGCCGCCCGGCGTCGCGGGCACAATGACGCGGCCCGTTTTCCTGACACCGCCCTGACGCGAGGACGCCACCATGACCGCAGTGCGCACGGCCCACACCTTTGAGCTCACCGGGGCCGAGCTGGCCGCCGTCCGCGCCCTCCTGGACGACGCGTTCGACGGCGACTTCTCGGACGAGGACTGGGACCACACGATGGGCGGCGTCCACGCGATCGTCGTGGACGGCGACGACGTGATCGCCCACGGCTCGCTCGTCCAGCGCCGCATGCTGCACGACGGACGCGCGCTGCGCACCGGTTACGTGGAGGCCGTGGCCGTACGCGCCGACCGCCGCCGCCAGGGCCACGGCTCGGCGGTCATGGCGGCACTGGAGCACGTCCTGCGCCACGGCGGCTACGAGCTGGGCGCGCTCGGCGCCTCCGACGAGGCGGTGCCGCTGTACCGGGGCCGCGGCTGGCAGCTGTGGCGCGGCCCGTCGGCGGTGCTCGCCCCGACGGGGATCGAGCGCACGCCGGAGGAGGACGGCTGCGTCTACGTGATGCCCGTGGCGGGCGTGCGGCTCGACCTGGACGCCGAGATCACCTGCGACTGGCGTCCGGGCGACGTGTGGTGAGCGCGGGCCGGTCACGCGCGCCGCCCCCGAGTCGAGGCCGGCCCAACGGCCGTTCCCGGCACGGAGGCTGAGGCGTGCGGCCGCCTACCGTGCGTCCGTGCGCGGCCGGGACCGCCGGCCCAGCAGGTCCGCGAGCCCCTGGCGCGTCGCGGCCACCACCACGCGGTCCCCGGCGCCCAGGACGTACCCGGCGGGCAGGTCCCACACCGGCACGGGCCGCGGCTCGGCCCCGTCGGCGCGACGGCCGTCGCCGTACGGTTCCAGCGCCAGCACCCGCCACTCCCCCGGCACGGACGCCTCCGTCGCCGTACGGCCCTCCAGCTCCGGATGGCCCTCGGCCTCCAGGGCGGCGATCAGCAGCACCCTGCGCTCCACCGGGATCGCGCCCAGGATCGTGCGGCCCACCATGGCACCGGCGAAGGCGGGGGCGGCCAGTGAGGAAACGCTTCGGCTGCGGGTCAGCGCCTGGGGGTGGGAGTCGCGCAGGGTGCGGTAGACGGCGCGGGCAAACCGGTCCTCGTACAGCCGCATGACCACCCGGACGTCCGGCTTGACGGCCCGCGCGTACAGGGCGGCCTCCAGATTCGTGGTGTCGCTGCTGGTGAGGGCCAGCAGGGTGCGGCTGTCGCCGATCTTCGCGGCCTCGAGCACGCCCTCCTCCGTCACATCGCCGATGACGGTCGGCACGCGCAGCGAACGGGCCAGGGCGATGCCGCGAGCCTGCGGGTCGCGCTCCACGCACACCACGGGAATGCCCAGTTCGCGCAGCCGCGTCAGCACCCGCGCCCCGACCTTGCCCAGCCCCAGCAGCACCACGTGCCCGGACAGGCCGCGCGGCGGGCGGCGCAGCGCGGAGGCGGACCGGAAGGTCCCCAGCCCCTCCAGCGCGGCGGCCAGCAGCAGCGGCAGCAGCAACAGCCCCACGAGGCCGGAGAGGAGTTGGAGGACCTTGCGGCCCAACGACTCCTCCTTGGCCGGGTCGTTGATGGCGAAGAGGTCCAGCAGGGACAGGTACACCGCGTGCTGCGCGCTGCTCTCCTCGACCACCAGCCACGAGGCCACCGCCAGCCCCAGCACGGCGGCCGCCAGCCCCGCCAGCGCCCAGCGCAGCCGCCGCGAGAAGAAGGACCCCAGCGGCAGGCTGCGGGCGGCGGCCAGCCGGGACGTGGAGGGACGCACCGCTCCCGGGTACCGCACGGTCTCCAGCACGATCCGGCCCCGCGTCACGGCCTGCCGTGCCTCCTGCTCGCCGGGCAGCAGGTCGGGCCCGTCGCCGTCGGAGAGCAGCGCGAGGGTGCAGCCGGCGGGCGCGGTGCTCCCGCCGGGTCCCGGCGCGGGGCGCTCGGCCGCCCGTAACAGCAGCCCGCCGGCCTCGATGACCTTGCTGGTGCCGGCGACGGCCGCGGCCACCAGCGCCGGGGCGGCGGTGTCGGCGTCGGAGAGGACGGTGGTGCTCGCGTCGGCGTCGCCCACCAGGGCGGCCTGGTCGAGGAGTTCCTCGAGGTACTGGCCGAGCCGGCGGTTGTAGAGGCGGATGACCAGCCGCAGGCGCGGGTTGAGGCGGCGGGCGCGCAGGGCGGCGTGGATGTTGGTCTCGTCGTCGTCGTAGACGAGGGCCAGCGCCGCGGCCCGCTCGATGCCCGCCTCGGCCAGGGCCGCGTCGTCGGGCTCGGCCGCTTCCAGGACGCGCACCGATCCGGCGGCAGGCGTTCCGTTAGGTCCCCCGCCGTGGGCCCCGCCGCCGTTCACCCCACCGCCGTTCGCCCCGCGTCCGACGGCGCCCGTCACCCGCCCGAGCAGCGCGGCGGCCCGGCCCGTCGCGGCGGCCGGGCGGCGGCGGCCGTCGCGCGCCGGCGGCACGACGAGCGTGACCTGCTCCCCGTACACGCCGGAGAGCTCCGCCGCGAGCCGGTGCACGAGCCCGTCGTCGCCGAATAGGACCATATGTGCGGCGGGTGACGGGGGATGAGGTTGCTGAGGCAAGGTGACCACGCCCCCAGAGTGCCCCCTCCGGGCTCCGTCCGGCACGCGAAAACGCCGGTGGGACGGGCATATGCCCGTCCCACCGGCGCCGGACCGCGCACGGTCAGCCCTTGGCGAGCTTCTTCAGCGCGACGTTCAGCTTGAGGACGTTGACGCGCTCCTCGCCCATGAAGCCCAGGACGCGGCCGTCGACGTGCTGCTCGACCAGCTTGGCCACCGTGTCCTGCGGCAGGCCGTTCGCCTTCGCCACCCGCCCGGCCTGCAGGCGGGCGTACTCCGGCGAGATGTCCGGGTCGACGCCCGAGGCGGAGGCCGTCAGGGCGTCCACCGGGACCGAGGACGGGGAGACGCCGTTGAAGGCGGCCACGTCCGCGCGGCGCTTGCCGACGTTCTCCAGCAGCACCTTGCTGTCGGCGGAGAGGTTGGAGGCGCCGGAGACCAGCAGCTTGTACCGCGTGTTCTCGGTGTTGGCGCCGGCGGCCGAGGCGCGCGGCTGGAAGTACTTCGGGTCGGGCAGCGGGTTGCCGTCCTTGTCCTTCCCCTCCAGGTCGTAGCTCTGGCCGAGCCGCTCGGAGCCGACGGACCTGCCGCCCGCCCTGATCTCCGAGCCGTTGGCCTTGTCGTGGAAGGCCGCCTGGGCGATGCCGGTGACGACCAGCGGGTAGATCACCCCGCAGACCACCGTGAGGACGAGCAGGGCGCGGAGCCCGGCGCCCAGCAGGCGGACCGTGCTGTGTACGGAGTTGTTCATGGTGACGTCACCCGATGCCAGGGATGAGGGAGATGAGCATGTCGATGATCTTGATGCCGATGAACGGGGAGACGAGGCCGCCCAGTCCGTAGATCAGGAGGTTGCGGCGGAGCATGGCGTCCGCGCTCATCGGGCGGTAGCGCACGCCCTTGAGGGCGAGCGGCACCAGGGCCACGATGATCAGCGCGTTGAAGATGACGGCCGACAGGATCGCCGACTGCGGGGACGTCAGGCTCATGATGTTGAGCTTGTCCAGGCCCGGATAGGCCACCGCGAACATCGCCGGGATGATGGCGAAGTACTTCGCCACGTCGTTGGCGATCGAGAAGGTGGTCAGCGCGCCGCGCGTGATGAGCAGCTGCTTGCCGATCTCGACGATCTCGATGAGCTTGGTGGGGTCGGAGTCCAGGTCCACCATGTTCCCGGCCTCCTTGGCGGCCGAGGTACCGGTGTTCATGGCCACGCCGACGTCCGCCTGGGCGAGCGCGGGGGCGTCGTTCGTACCGTCGCCCGTCATCGCGACGAGCTTGCCGCCGGCCTGCTCCCGCTTGATGAGGGCCATCTTGTCCTCGGGGGTGGCCTCGGCGAGGAAGTCGTCGACGCCGGCCTCCTCCGCGATGGCGGCGGCCGTCAGCGGGTTGTCACCCGTGATCATGACGGTCTTGATGCCCATGCGGCGCAGCTCCTCGAACCGCTCCCGCATGCCCTCCTTGACGACGTCCTTGAGGTGGATGACCCCCAGGACGCGCGCGCCCTTCTCGTCCTCCCGGGCTACGAGCAGCGGCGTGCCGCCTGCCTGGGAGATCTCGTCGGTCAGCGTCCGGGCGTCCTCGGCGACGCGGCCGCCGCGCTCCTCCACCCAGGCGATGACCGAACCGGTCGCGCCCTTGCGGACCTTCTTGCCGTCCACGTCCACACCCGACATACGGGTCTGGGCCGTGAAGGGCACCCACTCGGCGCCCACCAGCTCGCTCTGGTGACGCTCCGCCAGGCCGTACTTGCCCGTGGCGAGGACGACGATCGAGCGGCCCTCGGGCGTCTCGTCGGCGAGCGACGAGAGCTGGGCGGCGTCCGCGACCTCGGCGGCCGTGACGCCCTTGACGGGCACGAACTCCGCCGCCTGGCGGTTGCCGTAGGTGATGGTGCCGGTCTTGTCGAGCAGCAGCGTCGAGACGTCGCCCGCGGCCTCCACCGCGCGCCCGGACATCGCCAGGACGTTGCGCTGGACGAGACGGTCCATGCCCGCGATGCCGATCGCGGAGAGCAGCGCGCCGATGGTCGTCGGGATGAGGCAGACCAGCAGGGCCGCGAGCACGATCATCGTCTGCTCCGCCTTCGCGTAGATCGCGAAGGGCTGGAGGGTGACGACGGCCAGCAGGAAGACGATGGTGAGCGAGGCCAGCAGGATGTTGAGGGCTATCTCGTTCGGCGTCTTCTGCCGGGCGGCGCCCTCGACGAGGTTGATCATGCGGTCGATGAAGGTCTCGCCCGGCTTCGTCGTGATCTTGATGACGATGCGGTCGGAGAGGACCTTGGTGCCGCCGGTGACCGCCGAGCGGTCACCGCCCGACTCGCGGATGACCGGGGCCGATTCGCCCGTGATCGCGGACTCGTCGACGGAGGCCACGCCCTCGACGACGTCGCCGTCGCCCGGGATGATGTCGCCGGCCTCGCACACGACGAGGTCGCCCACGCGCAGCTTGGTGCCGGCCACCGACTCCTCGGTGTCACCGTTCAGACGGCGCGCCACCGTGTCGGTCTTGGCCTTGCGCAGCGTGTCGGCCTGGGCCTTGCCGCGGCCCTCGGCGACGGCCTCGGCGAGGTTGGCGAACAGGACGGTCAGCCAGAGCCAGACCGTGATCGCCCAGCCGAACCAGTCGCCCGGGTCCTTCAGCGCCAGCACGGTGGTGGCCACCGAGCCGACCAGGACCACGAACATCACCGGGGCCTTGACCATCACCCGGGGATCGAGCTTGCGGAACGCGTCGGGCAGCGACTTCAGCAGCTGCGCCGGGTCGAAGAGGCCACCGGAGACGCGGCCGGACTCCTCGGAGCCGTGCGGACGCTCGTCCTGGGGCTCGTCGGGGGCGGTACGTACGGGGGTGGTGGTGCTCATGAAAGTCCCTCCGCCATCGGGCCAAGGGCCAGGGCCGGGAAGTAGGTCAAGCCGGTGATGATGAGGATCGCGCCGACGAGCAGCCCCGCGAAGAGCGGCTTCTCCGTGCGCAGGGTGCCCGCGGTCTCGGGCACGGGCTTCTGCTCGGCGAGCGAGCCGGCCAGCGCCAGGACGAAGACCATCGGCAGGAAGCGGCCGAGGAGCATGGCGAGCCCGATGGTGGTGTTGTACCAGGGGGTGTTGGCGTTGAGGCCGGCGAAGGCGGAGCCGTTGTTGTTGGCGCCGGAGGTGAACGCGTAGAGCACCTCGGAGAAGCCGTGCGCCCCGCTGCTGTCCACGGAGTTGCCCGCGGTGTTGAGGATCGACTCCGGCGGCGAGGACAGCGCCATGGACAGCGCGGTGAAGCCCAGGACCAGGGTCGGGGTAATGAGGATGTAGCACGCGGCGAGCTTGATCTCGCGGGTGCCGATCTTCTTGCCGAGGTACTCGGGCGTACGGCCGACCATCAGGCCCGCGATGAAGACGGCGATGATCGCCATGACGAGCATGCCGTAGAGGCCGGAGCCGACGCCGCCGGGCGCGATCTCGCCCAGCATCATGCCGAGCAGGGTGATGCCGCCGCCGAGGCCGGTGAAGGAGGAGTGGAAGGAGTCCACCGCGCCGGTGGAGGTCAGCGTCGTCGTGGTCGCGAAGATCGCGGACGCCCCGACGCCGAAGCGCTGTTCCTTGCCCTCCATCGCCCCGCCGGCCGCCTCGAGCGCCGCGCCGTGGTGGGCGTACTCGGTCCACATCATCAGCGCGGTGAACGCGAGCCAGATCAGGCCCATGGTGGCCAGGATCGCGTAGCCCTGCTTGACGTTGCCGACGAGCCTGCCGAACGTGCGGGTCAGCGAGAAGGGGATGACGAGGATCAGGAAGATCTCGAAGAGGTTGGTGAAGGCGTTGGGGTTCTCGAACGGGTGGGCGGAGTTGGCGTTGAAGTAGCCGCCGCCGTTGGTGCCGAGCTCCTTGATGACCTCCTGCGAGGCCACGGCGCCGCCGTTGACCTGCTGGGTGCCGCCCGTGAGCTGCCCGATCTCGTGGATGCCGGCGAAGTTCTGGATGGCGCCGCAGGCGACCAGGACGAGCGCGCCGATGACGGAGATCGGGATCAGGATGCGGACGGTGCCGCGCACCAGGTCCGCCCAGAAGTTGCCCAGGTCGCCGGTGCGCGAGCGGGCGAAGCCCCGGACGAGCGCGATGGCGACGGCCATGCCCACGGCGGCCGAGACGAAGTTCTGCACGGCGAGGCCGAGCGTCTGCACGGCGTGGCCCATGGCCTGCTCGCCGGAGTACGACTGCCAGTTGGTGTTGGCGACGAACGACGCGGCGGTGTTGAACGCCTGGTCGGGGCTGATCGCCGTGAAGCCCAGCGACAGGGAGTCGGGCAGGACGCCCTGGATCCGCTGCAGCAGGTAGAGGAAGAGGAGCGAGACGGCGGAGAAGGCGAGGACGCCGCGCAGATAGGCGGGCCAGCGCATCCCGGCGCCGGGGTCGGCGCCGATGAGGCGGTAGATCCACTTCTCGGCGCGCAGGTGCTTGTCGGAGCTGTAGACGCCGGCCATGTAGTCGCCCAGCGGGCGGTAGACCAGCGCCAGCGCCGCGACGACCGCGGTGAGCTGGAGGACTCCGGAAAGAACGGGGCTCATGTCGCCCGCTGCGGTAGCAGCTATAGGCACAGTCAGAACCTCTCCGGGAAGACAAGGGCGAGGATCAGGTAGCCCAGGAGGGCGACGGCAACGAGCAGGCCGACGATGTTCTCGACGGTCACAGCTTCGTCACCCCCTTGGCGACGAGAGCCACCAGCGCGAAGACCGCGATCGTGGTGACGACGAAGGCCACATCGGCCATCGTGTGCTCCTAGAGAGGTTCGGATGAACGGACCTCTAGAGGAAACAGCGAATACCGATCGGTTCGAAGTCCGTTGACGCCTCCCTTACGGCCATTAGCGCGCCCTTGACGAGATCCATACGCGTGCCGCCCGGACCTGCGAAAACGCCGCTGGGCCGGAACCCGTACTTCGGGTTCCGGCCCAGCGAAACGGCCTCTTCCGGCCGCGCGGCGGCCTGATCCGGCGCCGTGCGGCAGACCTGGCTCAGCGCACCTCGGTGATCTCCGGACCACGCTGGAGGCGGTCCACGCCACCGGCGAAGCGCGAGCCCTGCTCCTCCTGCTGCAGGCCCTCGGCGACCATCTGGGCGTCCTCCGGCAGCTTCAGCACGATCGGGTCGCGCGGAGCCATCGGGGACTCACCGCGCACGACGACCGTGTCGCGGAAGATCTGCTCCAGCAGCCCGGCGGTCTGCGGCTGCACCGCGCCCTGGCCGGAGATGACACCGCGCAGGAACCAGCGCGGACCGTCACAGCCGACGAAGCGCACCAGCTGCACGCCCTGGGTGCCGTCCGGCAGCGCCACGGGCACCTGGGCCCGCAGCTCCCAGCCGAGCGGGCCCTCGACCTCGTCCACGACACCGCCCTGCTGGGTGATGCCGCCGGCGATCTCCTCACGGACCTCGACCCAGATGCCCTCGCGCTTGGGTGCGGCGAACGCCTGCAGCTGCACGGCGCTGTCGCGCAGCACCACGGTCGCGGCGACGATCGCGTCCCCGGCGACCTCGACCCGCAGCTCCATGCCCTCGACACCGGGGACGTACAGCCCGCCGAGGTCCACCCGGCCGTCGCCGGGCTCCATGACCTCGGAGATGTCCCACGGCCCGTCGGGGCGCGGCTCCGGCTCCAGCCGGATCCTGCTCTCGGCCGCGGAGGCATGTGCGTCCTCGTTGGCGAGGGCGTCCTCGACCAACTCATCGGAGGTCACGTCATCGATACGATCATGATCGACAACGTCCTCGCTGCGCTTGCGGCGACGACCGAACACGTCACTGTCCTTCCCGGTCGCAGGCGACCGAAGCGAATCCATTCCCCACGGCAGCGTGGCCACCGGTGGACCCGAAGCCCCCTTCGGCCCGCGCCGAGCCGGGAAGCTCCGCCACCTCGTGGAAGCGAACCTTCTCGACCTGCTGTACAACCAACTGTGCGATGCGGTCGAACCTCTCGAACCGAACGCTTTCGCGCGGGTCCAGATTGACCACAATCACCTTGATCTCTCCACGGTACCCGGCATCGATGGTGCCCGGGGCGTTGACCATGGACACTCCGCAGCGGGCGGCGAGGCCGGAGCGGGGGTGCACGAACGCCGCGTACCCGTCGGGCAGGGCGATCGAGATGCCGGTCGGCAGCACCATCCGCTCACCGGGCGCCAGCTCGGCGGCCTCGGTCGTGACCAGGTCGCAGCCCGCGTCACCGGGGTGCCCGTACGAGGGAATGGCCACCTCGGGGTCGACCCGGCGGATCAGGACGTCGACGGGCTGACGGCTCACTGCGTACTCCTGCTCGTTGCTGCGCTCACGGGTTCACCTCGAAGGCACGGGCGACCCTGACCTGGTCGGGGTCGGCGAGTACCGCCTGGATCTCTTCCTTGCGGCCGTTCTCGATGAAGTGCTCGACCTTGACCTCGATGAAGACGGCCTCCGCGTGGACGGCGACGGGCCCGCCCGGGCCGCCGATCCGTCCCGTGGCCGTGCAGTAGATCTTGCGACCGTGCACCGCGACGGCCTCCGCGGTCAGGTGCAGCACCGTGCCCACCGGCACCGGACGCAGGAAGTCCGTCTCCAGCCGGCCGGTCACCGCGATCACCCGCAGGAGCCAGCCCAGCCCGCCCAGCGTCTCGTCCAGGGCCGTGGCCAGCACGCCTCCGTGCGCCAGGCCGGGGGCGCCCTGGTGGGCCTCCTTGACCTGGAACTCGGCGGTGACGCTCACGCCCTCGCCGGCCCGCGTCTGCAGGTGCAGCCCGTGCGGCACGCCGCCGCCGCAGCCGAAGCAGTACTCGTAGTGCGACCCGATGATCTCGCCGGGCGCGGGCGCTTCGGGGTGCCGCACCGGGGGCCCGGCGTCGGCCGGCGGTGTCAGCGCTGTCGTTCGTCCACTCACAGGGGCTGACCTTACCCGCGCCGACGGCACCCGGTCCTGTCCGTGCCAAGCTTGTGCGTATGCAGCCTTACGAAGAACGCCTGACCGCGCCCCGTTCCTGGTGGTTCATCGCGGTTCTCGCCGGTATCGCCATGGCGCTGATCCTGCTGCCCCTGGGCACGCTGCCGATGCTCGGCGGCCTGGCCGGCGGCGGGGTGCTCGCGGCGGTCGCGGTCAGTTCGTACGGTGCGGTGCGGATCCGGGTGGTGGGCGACTCGCTCGTGGCGGGGGACGCGAGGATCCCCGTGGCCGCGCTGGGGGTGCCCGAGGTCCTGGACGCCGAGGAGGCCCGCGCCTGGCGCACCCACAAGGCCGATACCCGCGCGTTCATGCTGCTGCGCGGGTACGTGCCCACGGCGCTGCGCATCGAGGTCACGGACCCGGCGGACCCGACCCCCTACCTCTACCTCTCCACGCGCTCCCCCGAGCGCCTGGCGGCCGCTCTGACGGCCGTACGCGCCTGACCTAGGCGAGACCCAGGCCCGACTCGTCCCAGGGCACCTGGTGCTTGCGCAGGTCCTTGCGGACCTTCGCGGCGAGCCGCTTGGTGTCGCGGCGGTTCATCGCCGCGCCGACGGCCGCGCCGATCATGAAGGGCGCGACGTTGGGCAGACTGCGGAACGTGCGCTTGAGGACCTGCTGCCGCAGCTCACGCCTGAGCTGGCCGCCGAGGGCGGCGTTGACCGTCAGGGGGGACGTGACGTCGATGCCCCGCTCGTCGGCCCAGGCGCCGAGGTAGGCGGTGGCCCGCTGGCGCACGGACCCGGGCGCGGGGACGCCGTAGACCTCGTGCAGCTCGGCGATCAGTTTGAACTCCACGGCGGCGACGCCGATGACCTCCGCCGCCAGCTCGGCGGGCATGGCGGGCGGCACGGGCAGCATCGCCGCCGCGCCGATGCCGGCGCCCACGGTGGACGTGCCGTAGACGGCACCGGCCACCAGCTTGTCGGCCAGCTCCTCCGGGCCGAGGCCGGGGAACTGGACGCGCAGGGTCGCGAGATCGCGCACCGGGATGCGCGGGGCGTTCGCGATGATCCGGTCGGCGACGGCGGTCAGGCCCGCCCGCGCGCCCCGGCCGCTCATCCTCACCTTCTGCGCGCCGTAGCCGACCACGGCCGCGAGCGAGGCCTTACGGCCTCGCTCGATGCTCGGGTCGACGTCGGCCCCGGCGGAGCCGCCAGGTGCGCCCTCGGCAGGCCCGGTGGTCAGGTCGGGCTGCCGGGAACGCCGCTTCCGGAACGGGGTCGAGCCTGCCATGGCAGACCCTCGCCTCACTCGCAGTCGCGGCAGACCGGCTGACCGTTCTTCTCTCCGGCCAGCTGGCTGCGGTGGTGCACGAGGAAGCAGCTCATGCAGGTGAACTCGTCGGCCTGCTTGGGCAGGACCCGGACGGCCAGCTCCTCGTTGGAGAGGTCCGCGCCGGGCAGCTCCATGCCCTCAGCGGCCTCGAAGTCGTCGACGTCTACCGACGAGGTCGACTTGTCGTTCCGCCGGGCCTTCAGTTCTTCGATGCTGTCCTCGTTGACATCATCATCGGTCTTGCGTGGGGTGTCGTAGTCCGTTGCCATGTCGCTCTCCCCCTCTGGGTGTCTGCGGTGTCTCCAGCGCACGTAACGCGTGAGAGGCCGGACTTGTGCCCGACCCGAGGCGGAGATTTTGCCTCACATCAAGGTCTGTTACTCAATCGACACCCAACCGCACACCTGAAGAGGTGATCGGGATGGGTGGCGATCGGGACCGTACACGGCCGGAAAGCCGGGTGCGGCCGCACCATCTCGTGTACTTCCCGTGATCAGGACCCCCGGAAACCCCCATTTTTCAGGCGTTCCCGAAGCTCTTTCGGTCACGGAGAGTAGATGGCCGGAAGTCTGCGTATGTGACTGAACACACACGGCCACAGCGTCGGTCGGAACGGGAAAATTCCGCCCAAAGCGAACCAGTGGCCGACCCATTCTCGCAGACTCCCGGACCGGCTCAGGTCGGCAGGACCACCCGCATGACCAGGCCACCCCCTTCACGGGGCTCCGCGGTGATCCGTCCGCCGTGCGCGCGGGCCACCGAGCGCACGATGGACAGGCCCAGGCCCACGCCCTTGTCGCTGCCCGTACGCTCCGTACGCAGGCGGCGGAACGGCTCGAAGATGTTGTCCAGCTCGTAGGCGGGGACGACCGGGCCGGTGTTCTCCACCACCAGCACCGCCTGTCCCGGCTGTGCCTGGGTCGTCACCTCCACCCAGCCGTCCGGAGTGTTGTAGCGCACGGCGTTCTGCACCAGGTTCAGCGCGATGCGCTCCAGCAGCACGCCGTTGCCCTGGACGACCGCGGGCTGGCGGGTGCCGCGCAGCTCCACGCCCTTGCCCTGGGCCTCCGCACGGGCCTGGTCCAGGGCCTGGGAGGCCACCTCGGCGAGGTCCACGGGCTTGCGGTCCACGATCTCGTTGTCGCTGCGCGCCAGCAGCAGCAGGCCCTCCACGAGCTGCTCGCTGCGCTCGTTGGTGGCCAGCAGGGTCTTGCCCAGCTGCTGGAGCTCCGGGGAGACCCCGGGGTCCGAGAGATGGACCTCCAGCAGCGTCCGGTTGATCGCGAGCGGGGTGCGCAGCTCGTGCGAGGCGTTGGCCACGAAGCGCTGCTGCGCGGTGAAGGCCCGCTCCAGCCGGTCGAGCATCTCGTCGAAGGTGTCCGAGAGCTCCTTCAATTCGTCGTCCGGCCCGCCCAGTTCGATGCGCCGGGTCAGGTCCGTGCCGGCGACGCGGCGGGCGGTGCGGGTGATCTTGCCCAGAGGCGAGAGGACCCGGCCCGCCATGGCGTAGCCGAAGGCGAACGCGATCACGGCGAGCCCGAGCAGCGCCAGCAGCGAGCGGCGCAGCAGGGACCCCAGGGCCTCGGCGCGCTGGTCGCGCATGCAGGCCTCGAGGATGCCGTTGGCCTGCTCGGCGGTGAGGCCGGGGCTCTTCAGCTCGGGGCAGGTGTTGCGGGTCACCTGGACCTGGCTGCCGTTGACCAGCTTGATCAGGGGCTCGCTGCCGACGCTCAGCGCGTGGGCCGCCAGCAGGTAGATGATCGTCAGCAGCAGGACGCCGGCCATCAGGAACATCCCGCCGTAGAGCAGGGTGAGCCGTATGCGGATGGTCGGGCGCAGCCACGGGAACGGGCGTACGACCGGCTGGCGGGGGTCCCAGGTGGGCTTCGGCGGGGTGGCGTCCTGCCGGGACCCGGACTGCGGGGGCGTGGGGGGCGCGGGGGTGGCGGGGGAGGGTGCCATCGCGGGTCAGATCCGGTATCCGGAGCCGGGAACGGTGACGATCACAGGGGGCTCCCCGAGCTTGCGGCGCAGCGTCATCACGGTGACGCGGACGACGTTGGTGAAGGGGTCGGTGTTCTCGTCCCAGGCCTTCTCCAGCAGCTGCTCCGCGGAGACCACGGCGCCCTCGCTGCGCATCAGCACCTCCAGCACCGCGAACTCCTTGGGCGCCAGCTGCACCTCGCGCCCGTCGCGGAACACCTCTCGGCGGTTGGGGTCCAGCTTGATGCCGGCCCGCTCCAGGACGGGCGGCAGGGCGACGGTCGTGCGCCGGCCCAGGGCCCGTACGCGCGCGGTCAGCTCGGTGAACGCGAACGGCTTGGGGAGGTAGTCGTCGGCCCCGAGCTCCAGGCCCTCCACGCGGTCGCTGACGTCGCCGGAGGCGGTCAGCATCAGCACGCGGGTGGGGATGCCCAGCTCGACGACCTTGCGGCAGACGTCGTCGCCGTGGACGACCGGCAGGTCACGGTCGAGCACGATGACGTCGTAGTCGTTGACGGCGATGCGCTCCAGGGCGGCGGCCCCGTCGTACACGACGTCGACGGCCATGGCCTCCCGGCGCAGTCCGGTGGCTACGGCGTCTGCGAGCAGCTGCTCGTCCTCGACGACGAGTACGCGCACGGCGCTGGTCCTTCCTTTTGAGCCCTTGTGGGCAGCTTCGATGACCCCGGTGGGTCACTCCATCCTGCCTCGGATGTCGATAAACCGGCCGTAAGGGGTGTCCGGCGGCCAGGATGGGAAGGGATTCCGGATTGCTCGGTGATCGCAGGTTTCCGCCCGGAGAAGGGTGGGGAAGACGTCTGCACACCCGCGATCACGCTTCTCCGTACGCATCCGCGTACGCGGATACCCACGCACGTGATCGTTTTCGCCGTGGCACACCCCCGTGCCGCCTATCCACGACGAGGGGGCGCAGCACCATGGACGCGTTCACAGCAGGCATCCTGCAGCGCATAGAGAGCACCCGGTCCGACCTCGACCACGCCCGCCGGACGGGCGACGACTACCTCGCCGACGTCGAACAGGCGGAGCTGGAGGATCTCCACCGCCTGGCCGCCGAACACGGCGTACCGATCAGCGCCGCCTGATCCCCCCACGAACCGGGGCCCCGCCCCACACCCGGACGCCGGACGGCTGCCCACCCAGCCGCCCGGCGTCCGCCGAATTCCCTCTCCCGGCTAGTCGTGCCAGGCCCCCAGTGCCTCCAGCCGCTCCTGCAGCGGCTCGAAGAGCCCGGCGGGGGCCGCGACCGTGAGCTCGCCGGAGGCCGGCTCGCCCGGGCGCCCGCCCGTCATCGCCCCCGCCTCGCGGGCGATCAGCGTGCCGGCCGCGAAGTCCCAGGGGTTGAGCCCCCGCTCGTAGTAGGCGTCCAGCCGGCTGCAGGCCACGTCGCACAGGTCGATCGCGGCGGAGCCGCCGCGCCGGATGTCCCGCACCTCGGGCAGCAGCGACCGCAGCACCTCGGCCTGCGCGGCCCGCCTGTCGGTCAGATAGCCGAAGCCGGTGCCGAGCAGGGCCTGCTCGAAGGCGGGCGCGGGCCGGCAGCGCAGCCGCCGGTCGCCGACGAAGGCGCCCTCGCCGCGCACCGCCCGGTACGTCTCGCCGCGCATCGGCGCCGCGACGACGCCGACGACCGCCTCGCCGTCGATCTCGGCGGCGATGGACACGGCCCAGGACGGCAGGCCGTAGAGGTAATTGACCGTCCCGTCGAGCGGGTCGATCACCCACCGGATCCCGCTGGTGCCCTCGCTCCGCGCGCCCTCCTCGCCCAGCAGCCCGTCCTGCGGGCGCCTCTCCGCGAGGAATTCCGTGATCAGCTTCTCGGCGGCGATGTCCATCTCGGTCACGACGTCGATGGGGCTGGTCTTGGTGGCGGCCACGCCCAGGTCGGCCGGGCGGCCGTTCCTGAGCAGGGTGCCGGCGCGGCCCGCGGCCTCGAGGGCCACGGCCAGGAGTTCGGCCTTCAGGGTGTCGCTCACGGTGCTGGTGCTCCTTACGCGTACGGACTGTCGGCGCCCGCGGCGGCCGGGCGCGGCGCCCGGGCCGGGCAGCAGCCGACGGGGCAGAGGTCGTGGGAGGGCCCGAGGGCGCCCAGCGCGCAGCGCTCGGGCAGCTCCCCGCGCTCGCTCGCGGCCCGCTCCAGGACCAGCTCGCGCACGGCGGCGGCGAAGCGCGGGTCCGCCCCGACCGTGGCGGCCCGGGCCACGGGCAGGCCGAGCTCGGCGGCCTTGGCCGTGGCCTCGGTGTCGAGGTCGTACTTGACCTCCATGTGGTCCGAGACGAAGCCGATCGGCACCATCACCACGCCTGGCGCGCCCTCGCCGTGCACGGCTTCCAGGTGGTCGCAGATGTCGGGTTCGAGCCAGGGGATGTGCGGGGCGCCGCTGCGCGACTGGTAGACCAGGCTCCAGGGCCGGTCGGCGCCGGTCTCCTCGCGCACCGCGTCGGCGACGAGCCGGGCCACCTCCAGGTGCTCGGCGACGTACGCCCCGCCGTCGCCGTGGTCCTCGACGGGGCCGGAGGCGTCCGCGGCGGCCGTCGGGATGGAGTGCGTGGTGAAGGCGAGGTGCGCCCCGGCCCGGGCCTCCTCGGGCAGCCGCTCCAGCGCGGCCAGCGTCGCCTCGACCATGGGCCGCACGAACCCGGGGTGGTTGAAGTAGTGCCGCAGCTTGTCGACGCGCGGCAGCGGCAGCCCCTCCGCCTCCAGCGCGGCCAGCGCGTCCGCGAGGTTCTCGCGGTACTGCCGGCAGCCGGAGTAGGAGGCGTAGGCGCTGGTGGCCAGGGTGAGGACGCGGCGGTGTCCGTCGGCGACGAGCCGGCGCAGGGTGTCGGTCAGGTACGGCGCCCAGTTGCGGTTGCCCCAGTAGACCGGCAGGTCCATGCCCTGGGCGGCGAAGTCCTCGCGCAGGGCGCTCAGGAGCGCGCGGTTCTGGTCGTTGATGGGGCTGACGCCGCCGAAGAGGAAGTAGTGCTGCCCGACCTCCTTGAGCCGCTCGCGGGGAATGCCGCGGCCACGGGTCACATTCTCCAGGAACGGGACGACGTCGTCCGGTCCCTCGGGCCCGCCGAAGGAGAGCAACAGCAGGGCGTCATAGGGGGCGTGGGCTGGCTGATCCGACATGGCTCCGATCCTGCCACCCGGCGCTGACAGCGGGAAATGCGAGTGCGTCGAACGAAGGTCCGGACGTAATCTGTATCGGCCACCTACATCCCTTACGGCACCCTCGTCCCGTCCCCCCGTCCCGAGCCTCCTGGGAGCCGTCTTTGTCCAGTCCCTACAGCGCGATATTCGCCGCCCCCGGCAGCAAGGGCTTCGCCGCGGCGGGCTTCCTCGGCCGGCTGCCGCTGTCGATGATGGGCATCGGCATCGTCACGATGGTCTCGCAGCTGACCGGGCGGTACGGCCTGGCGGGCGCGCTCTCCGCGACGATGGCGCTCTCCGCGGCCGTCTGCGGTCCGCAGGTCTCCCGGCTGGTCGACCGGCTGGGACAGCGCCGGGTGCTGCGCCCCGCGACGGCGATCGCACTCGTGGCGGTGGCCGGGCTGCTGGTGAGCGCGCAGCAGCGGTGGCCGGACTGGACGCTGTTCGTCTTCTCGGCGGGGGCGGGCTGCGTGCCGAGCGTGGGCTCCATGGTGCGGGCCCGGTGGGCGGCGATCTACGGGGGCTCCCCGCGCGAGCTGCACACCGCGTACTCCGCCGAGTCCGTCATCGACGAGGTGGTCTTCATCGTGGGGCCGATCCTGTCGATCGGCCTGTCGACGGCGTGGTTCCCCGAGGCGGGCCCCCTGCTGGCCGCCCTTTTCCTCGCGGCCGGCGTCTATTGGCTGACCGCCCAGCGCGCCACCGAGCCCACGCCCCATCCGCGCGCCGAGCACACGGGCGGCTCGGCGCTGCGTTCGCCGGGGCTGCAGGTCCTGGTGGGGGTCTTCGTGGCCACCGGTGCCCTCTTCGGCTCGATCGAGGTGGTGACCGTGGCCTTCGCCGAGGAGGAGGGCCACAAGGCCGCGGCGAGCCTGGTGCTCGCGGTGTACGCGCTGGGCTCCTGCCTGGCGGGGGCGGTCTTCGGCCTGCTGCACCTGAAGGGCGACCCGGCCCGGCGCTGGGTTCTGGGCGTGTGTGCGATGGCCGTGAGTATGATCCCCCTCCAACTGGTCGGGAACCTGCCGTTCCTGGCCGTGGCTCTCTTTGTCGCGGGCCTGTCCATCGCGCCGACGATGGTCACGACGATGGCCCTCGTCGAGCAGTACGTACCGCGCGCGAAGCTGACCGAGGGCATGACCTGGACGAGCACCGGGCTCGCGGTCGGAGTGGCGCTCGGCTCGTCGGCCGCCGGCTGGGTGGTGGACGCCGCCGGCGCCGCGGCGGGGTACGCGGTGCCCGGCGTGGCGGGTGGGCTCGCGGCCGCCGGCGCGTTCCTCGGGTACCGCCGGCTCCGGCCGGCGCCTGAGCGGGTGGGGGTCGGCACAGATGACCGCAACGACAAGGACAAGAACGAGCAGCGCGTGGCGTAACTGGGCGGGCAACGTCACCGCCCGGCCCGCGCGGTCGGTGGCACCGGCCACGGCACGGGAGCTGGCGGAGGCGGTCCGCCGGGCCGCCTCGGACGGCCTGAGGGTGAAGGCGGCCGGCACCGGTCACTCCTTCACGACGACGGCCGTCACGGACGGGCTGCTGATACGCCCCGAACGACTGACCGGCATCCATGCGATCGACCGGGCCGCCGGCACCGTCACGGTCGCGGCGGGCACCACGCTCAAGCACCTCAACACGGCCCTGTCGGCGCACGGCCTGTCGCTGACGAACATGGGCGACATCATGGAGCAGACGGTCTCCGGAGCCGTGAGCACCGGCACCCACGGCACCGGCCGCGACTCGGGCTCGATCGCCGTCCAGATCACCGGCCTGGAGCTGGTGACGGCCGACGGCTCGGTGCTGACGTGCTCGGCCCGGGAGAACCCGGAGGTCTTCGCGGCCGCCCGGGTCGGCCTCGGCGCGCTGGGCGTGATCACCGCGATCACCTTCGCGGTGGAGCCGCAGTTCCTGCTGCGGGCGCGGGAGGAACCGATGCCGCTCGGCCGGGTGACGGCGGAGTTCGACCAGCTCGTCGCCGAGAACGAGCACTTCGAGTTCTACTGGTTTCCGCATACCGAAAGCTGCACCACCAAGCGCAACAACCGCAGCGCCGGCCCCGCCGTGCCGAACGGCCGCATCGGCGCCTGGGTGGAGGACGAGCTCCTGTCCAACGGCGTCTTCGGAGCCGCCTGTGCGCTGGGCCGGGCCGTCCCGGCCGCCGTCCCGGGCATCGCCGCCCTCGCCGCCCGCGCCCTGTCGGCCCGTACGTACACCGACGTCCCGTACAAGGTCTTCACCAGCCCGCGCCGGGTCCGCTTCCTGGAGATGGAGTACGCGCTGCCGCGCGAGGCGGCGATGGCGGCGCTGCGGGAGCTGCGGGCGGTGATCGAGCGCGAGCGGCTGCGGATCGCCTTTCCCGTGGAGGTGCGGACGGCTCCGGCGGACGACATCCCGCTCTCGACGGCCTCCGGGCGGGACACCGCCTATCTGGCCGTACACATGTACAGAGGGACGCCGCACCGGGCGTATTTCACCGCGGCCGAGCAGATCATGACGGCCCACGGCGGCCGGCCGCACTGGGGGAAGCTGCACAGCCGCGACGCGGCCTATCTGGCCGGTGTCTATCCGCGCTTCGCGGAGTTCCTCGCGGTGCGGGACCGGCTGGACCCGCACCGCGTGTTCGGCAACGACTACCTGCGGCGCGTCCTCGGCGAGTGAGGCCGGCGCCGGCCGGCCCTAGGCGGTCGTGCCGGCGGCGGTGCCCGCGCTCGTGCCCGCCGCCGCGTTCTGGCCCTGCGGCGGCGGGGTGGACTGGCCGCCCGTGGTGCCGCCCGCGCCCTGGCCGCCGGTGGTGGTGCCCTTGCCGTCGTCCTGGCCCTTGCCGCCCGGCGACGCACCGGGGGTGGGGTTCGCCGGGGCGGGCGAGGGCGAGGAACCGCTGCCGGAGGACGGGGAGGTCGAGGGACCCGGCGACTGCTTGCCCGTACCGCCGCCCCGCGACGCGCCCGGGGACGGCGACGGACCGTCGCTTCCGCCCGTCTCCTGCCCGGCGCCGCCCTGGGAACGGCCCGGGTCCGGCTCGTGCGAGGGATCCGGGTCCTGCTTCTGCTCCTGCTTCTGCGGCTGGAACAGCCGGCTGACGGTCGTCCCGTCCTTGCTGCCGTCCGCGCTGGATCCGGAGACCAGCTCCACGGCGGTCACCGTGCCCATCGCCAGCGCGAAGACGGCACCGGCCGCCAGCAACGGGCGCTTCCAGCCGCGCAGCCGGGTGCCATGGGTCGTGCCGGTCGTGTAGTCCTCGGAGTACCCGTGGAAGTGCGCGTGATCAGGTGCGCCGGTGTACGCACCGGCGTGCGCCTCGGATTGCGCCGGGTTTGCTCCCGGATGTGGCGCCTGGTGCAGCAGTTGCGTACGGTCCTGGGCCTTCGGCAGCACGCGCGTCGTGTCGGCCGTGTCCCGCACGGGAACCCGGCGCGATCTGGTCTCCGGCGGCACCGTGACATCGCGGAGCTGCTCACCCGTACGTTTGAACAGGTGTTGAAAAACTGTGCCACCCGTGGTGGCCACGACGCTGACGACACCGGCACCGATGACCGTGCCGTATACACCGAGTTTGCCCGCGAGCAGCGCGGCGACCACCGCCGCCAGTGCACTACCGGACACTTGTGCGACGCTCAGGTCGAGCCGCTTGCCCTGGGGTTTTGCCTCACTTTCGGGTTTGTCGTCCATCTCCAGCCCCTGTTGGTCCCTTCAGTACCTCTTGTAGCCAGAAGAGACATTCGAGCCTAACGAACAGTTCCGGATCCGGCGATTGTGTGAACCACGCCACCCACGGGTAGGCGCTCCGCCACAAGGGGCGCATTTCAACTCCCTTGTCGCAGGTGAACTTCGCTGGCGC
Source organism: Streptomyces sp. NPDC021096 (assembly GCF_040641275.1). Lineage (NCBI taxonomy): Bacteria > Bacillati > Actinomycetota > Actinomycetes > Kitasatosporales > Streptomycetaceae > Streptomyces > Streptomyces sp. NPDC021096. The sequence goes on from NZ_JBFADG010000006.1 coordinate 154,390, forward strand.
GCCGATCCACCCCCAGTGGCCCGAATGGAGTACTGTGACGAGCCCTGGCCCCAATATCCCGTCCGGACCGCCCGGAACGAACCGGACCCAACGGGAGGGGCTCGGGCGGCTCTGGCCCCGTCAACTCGGCAATGTTGTGGCAGGCTGCTACCCGGGCAGGCCACACTCGACTAGCGGAAGCAGCGACGCAGGTGACGTCGGCAGGCACCACCCGGGAGGTCCCCATGCCCGAACTGCGTGTCGTGGCAGTCTCCAACGACGGCACACGGCTGGTGCTCAAGGCTGCGGACAGCACGGAGTACACGCTTCCCATCGACGAGCGGCTGCGTGCCGCCGTGCGCAACGACCGTGCGCGTCTCGGCCAGATCGAGATCGAAGTGGAGAGCCACCTCCGCCCCCGCGACATCCAGGCCCGCATCCGGGCCGGTGCGTCGGCGGAGGAAGTCGCGCAGCTCGCGGGCATTCCCGTGGAACGGGTCCGGCGCTTCGAGGGCCCCGTCCTCGCCGAGCGCGCCTTCATGGCGGAGCGGGCCCGTAAGACACCCGTACGCCGGCCCGGCGAGAACACCGGCCCGCCGCTCGGCGAGGCCGTGGGAGAGCGGCTCCTGCTGCGCGGCGCCGACAAGGACAGCGCCCAGTGGGACTCCTGGCGCCGCGACGACGGCACGTGGGAGGTCCTGCTCGTCTACCGCGCCTCCGGCGAGCCGCGCGCGGCCAGCTGGACCTACGACCCGCCGCGCCGGATCGTTCAGGCGCTGGACGACGAGGCCCGGGCGCTCATCGGCGAGACCGACGAGACGCCCGAGCCGAGCTTCCCGTTCGTGCCGCGCATCGCCCGGCTGCCGCGCGACCGGCCGCTGGACCGCACCCTGGACCGGGAGCGGCAGACGTCCGCCCCCTCCACGGATCCGGAGGCGTCCTCCGACGAAGCACCGGCGGAGGAGCCCGCCAAGGAGCGGGACTCGCTGACGAGCCTGCTCGAGGCGGTGCCCAGCTTCCGGGGCGACATGGTCGTACCGGAGAGCGCCACCACGGCTCCGATCCCCTCACCGGCCTCCGACACGCCCGGCGAGGAAGCGGATTCCGTGGAACCGCCGGCCCCGGCCGCCAGTGCGGGGTCCGCGTACGCCGATGTGCTCATGCCACGCTCGGTGGCCGGCCACCGCGACCGCCTGATCGGCACCACCGATCGCCAGGCCGAAGCGGACGGCGTCCGCCCCGGCCGCCGCGCCGCGGTCCCGAGCTGGGACGAGATCGTCTTCGGCACCCGCCGCAAGAAACAGGACTAGCCAGGCCTGACACGCCCTCAGGCGCCGGACGGACTCCATCGGAGCCGTCCGGCGCTTGAGGGCTGTTTCCGACAGGCCGTCAGCCCGGCAGGGGCCCGGTCGCCACCGGTCGGGCGGGGTCGGACGACCATTCGCTCCACGAACCCACGTACAGGCTCGCCGGAATGCCCGCGACCGCCAGCGCCAGCACCTCCTGCGCCGCGGAGACCCCCGAGCCGCAGTAGACCCCCACCTCGGTACCGGCCGAAGCGCCCAGGCCGGCGAACCGCGCCGCGAGCTCCGCGGCGGGCAGGAAGCACCCGTCCGCGCCCACATTGTCGGTCGTGGGCGCGGAGACGGCGCCGGGGATGTGGCCGGCGACCGCGTCGAGCGGCTCGACCTCGCCGCGGTAGCGCTCCCCCGCCCGCGCGTCCAGCAGCAGCCCCCGGCGCGCCAGTTCCGCGGCGCCGTCCGCGTCGAGCAGCGGCAGCGCCCCCGGCGCCGGCACGAAGTCGCCCTCCTCCACGGGCGACACCTCCCGCGTCGGCCGCCCGCCCGACGCCGTCCACGCGGCGAGCCCGCCGTCGAGGACCCGTACGTCCGGGTGACCCGCCCAGCGCAGCATCCACCAGGCGCGGGCGGCGGCCCAGCCCAGCCCGTCGTCGTAGACGACGACCGGGCGGTCGAAGCGGACCCCTGCGCGCCGCATGGCGGCGCCGAACACCCCGGTGTCCGGGAGCGGGTGACGGCCCCTCGGCCCCGCGGGGGCGGCGAGTGCGCTCTCCAGGTCGACGTAGACGGCGCCGGGGAGGTGCCCGGCCTCGTACTGCGGCAGGCCCGGCGGGCCCCCGGGGCGGTAGCGAACGTCCAGGAGCGTGGGCCCTCGCTCGCCCTCCGAGGCGCTCGCCCACTGCTGTGCGGTGATGATGGCATCCATGCCCCCATCCTGGCGTAGTCGGCATTGCGCCGAATGGCCCCCTGGCCAGACGCCGCGATGCTGATCGATACTGGACGGCAATGACGCGGGCAGGGAAGCGGGACGCGAAAGCGGGCATTCTCCTGCGGGAACCCATGAAGTCCGGCGCGGCCGGGGGGCGTCTCACGACAGGTGGTGCAAACATCTGGTCGGGCACCGCCCTGTACCACCCCCCGCGCGCCCGGAGAGCGGGACGCGCGGCCACCACGAGGGTCCGAGGAGACGACTGACGATGACCGAGGTATGGGGATCCTCCGAGACCGGCGAGGAGGAGACCCGGCACCACACACCGGGCACTCCCTGCTGGACGAGCCTCCTGGTGCACGACCTGGAGGCGACCAAGGAGTTCTACGGCGCTCTGTTCGGCTGGACGTACTACAGCCCCGGTCCGCGCCAGTTGGGGCCGTACGTCCGCGCCACGCTCGACGGCCACAATGTGGCCGGGATCGGGGAGCTGCCGCCCGACCGTCAACTCCCCAACGCGTGGACCACCTATCTGGCGAGCGACGACGCGGACGTGTGCGCGGAATGGATCCGCTGCTCCGGCGGCACGGTCGGGGTGGGCCCGCTGGCGGCCGAGGGGGCGGGGCGGCTGGTGCTGGCCACGGACCCCGCGGGGGCGCCCTTCGGCGTCTGGCAGGGGCAGCGGCTGCTGGGTCCCCGGCCGACGGGCACGCCCGGCGCCGAGGGCACCCCGGTCTGGCACGAACTGGTGACCCATGACGCGGCGGCGGTGCTGAAGTTCTACCGCGCCCTCTTCGGGTACGAGACGAAGGCGGCCGGAGCCGTCGACTCCGACGCCTTCACACTGCACGTGGACGGCCGTCCGGTCGCCTCGATCCGCGGCGCCGGGCCCTCGCTGCGCCACCCGCACTGGATGACGTACTTCGAGGTGGTGGACGTGGACGCCACCGCCCGTCGGGTCGCCGAGCTGGGCGGACGCGTGGTGAGCGCCCCGCAGGATACCCCTGCCGGCCGGGTGGCGACGGTCGCCGACCCCGAGGGCGCGGCCTTCACCCTGCAGCGGACGGGACGTTAGTCGGAGCCCTCGGGATCCACCGGCAGCACATCCGGCGACAGCGCGGCGGCACGGGCGGCGGCGGCCGTCAGCCTGCGGCGGTGGTGGCGGCGGCACAGCACCTCGTAACCGACCACGGTCTCGGGCTGGTTGACGTCACCGACGACGACCTGCGCGCCCTCGACGACCATTTGTCCGCCGATCGTACGGGCGTTGTGCGTGGCCCGCGCACCGCACCAGCACAGGGCTTCGACCTGCAGCACCTCGATGCGGTCGGCGAGCTCGACCAGGCGCTGGGAGCCGGGGAAGAGCTTGGTGCGGAAGTCGGTGGTGATGCCGAAGGCGAAGACGTCGAGCTCGAGGTCGTCGACGATCCGGGCCAGCTGGTCGATCTGCTCCGGGGTGAGGAACTGCGCCTCGTCCGCGATGACGTAGTCGGCACGGCCGCCCGCCGAGAGGTGCCCGACGACGTGCGCGTAGAAGTCGAACCCCTCCCCCGCCTCGACGGAGTCGGTGACCAGGCCGAGCCGGGACGACAGCTTGCCCTCGCCCGCGCGGTCGTTGCGCGTGAAGATCATGCCTTGCAGTCCGCGGGTCGAGCGGTTGTGCTCGATCTGCAGAGCGAGGGTGCTCTTTCCGCAGTCCATCGTTCCGGAGAAGAACACCAGCTCGGGCATGGGAAGGCCAATGCCTTTCATTTGTCGTGGGGGAAGGTCGGAAAAGAGTCAGGAACGGACTTCGAGGAGCGGCACGAGCTGCTCGACGGGCGTCATGGAACCGTGCAGTCCGACCATCTTCGATTCGTTCGGCTCGGTCTCGGTGGCGACGATCGCGACGTCGTCCCGGGCGGCGGCGACGACGTCGCCGATCCGCCCGTACACCCGGTCGTCGACGCCCTCGCCGGGCGGGCCGAACCAGCCCGCCTCGATCGCCTCGTCACGCCCCGCGACCCACATCTGTTCGCCGAGCACCTCGCGCCACACGGCCAGGACGTCGGCCGCCGCGCCGGGCACGGCGTAGACGTGGCGGGCACGGGCCTCGCCGCCCAGGAGCGCGACGCCGGCGCGCAGCTCCCAGTCCTCGTCGAAGTCGATGCGCGACTCCGGGTCGAACGGGATGTCGATCATGCCGTGGTCGGCGGTGACGTACAGCGCGGAGCGCGGCGGCAGCTGCTCGGCCAGGCGCTGGGCGAGCAGGTCCACGTACATCAGCTGGCCGCGCCACTCCTCGGAGTCCACGCCGAAGCGGTGGCCCTTGCCGTCGACCTCGCTGTAGTAGGTGTAGACGAGCGAGCGGTCGGCGGCGCCGAGCCGGTCGGCGGCGAGGTCCATCCGTTCCTCGCCGGAGAGCCGGCCGTGGAAGGTGCCGCCGCTCAGCGCGATCTTGGTCAGCGGGGTGTGCTGGAAGTCGGGGGCCGAGACCTGGCAGGTGGCGATCCCGGCGGCGTCCGCGAGCTGGAAGACCGTGGGGTACGGCTGCCAGGCGTGCGGATCGGTCCACGGGCGCCAGCGCAGCTGGTTCATCAGCTGACCGGTGGCCGGGTCGGCGACGGTGTAGCCGGCGAGGCCATGGGCGCCGGGCGGCAGTCCCGTGCCGACCGAGGCGAGGGAGGTCGCCGTGGTCGAGGGGAAGCCCGCGGTCATGGGCGCGCCGGTGCCGTTCATCGAGCTCGACAGCAGGGAGTGCAGGAACGGCGCCTCCGCGGGGTGGGCGCGCAGCAGCTCCCAGCCCAGGCCGTCGATCAGGAAGACGCACACGCGGTCGGCGGGCGCCAGCTCCATGCCCGAGCCGAGCCCGGGCACGCCCATGCCCGCCGCGACCGTGGGCAGCAGGTCGGCGAGCGAGCCGGTGCCGTAGCGGGGCAGCGGGGCGGAGCGGGGGTCGAGCGGGGCCGGATCGTGCCAGGCGGAGCCTGCGGCCGTGGGGCCCGGGGGGTATCCGGTCATCGGCGGGCGGTCGCCGCCGTGGCCGCGGTCGCCTCGGAGAGCGCCTGCGCGAAGGCGAGGGCCTGGCGCACGGTGTCCGGGCCGTCGCCGGCCTCGCTGACGCGCAGGCTCAGGTCGTCGGCCGTGGAGGAGCCGGTGTAGCCGTGGTCGGCGTCGCAGTTGGGGTCGCCGCAGGCGGCGGGCTCCAGGTCGATGCGGGAGACGGCGCCCCAGCCGATGGTCAGGACGACCTCGCGGGGCAGGGTGCCCGGGGTGTACGCCTCGGGGTTGGCGACGACGCGGCTGAGCACCACCGAGGAGATCCGGTCGAGCTTGACGGACTCGGTGGAGGTGGTGGCGTACGGGGACGGCGACGTGCCGTCGGCGGCCTGCTCGTCGGTGTGGCTGACGATGAATCGGGTGCCCGTCAGGACGAGGACGGTCACATGGCGGCGCACCTCGTTGGCGTCGAACGTCGTCTCCTGGTGGACCAGGTACGACACGACCGGCTCCCCGCCCACGGCGGCCTCCACCGCCTCGGCCACGAGGGCCGGGTAGTAGCCGCTGCGCTCGATCGCTGCGCGCAGCCCCTGGGTCGTCGTACCGGTCTTCGCCATATGCCCATCCTACGGGGCGTACGGGGCCCTCCTGCCGCCGATCCCCGGCCGGGGCGCTCAGTACGGGGGCAGGCTGCGCGGGCCGAGGTCGGTGCGGGCCGGCGGCGGGGCGAGCCGTATGGACGCGCCGAGGACGTGCACGCCGTGCTGGGCGACGATCACCGGCTCGAGGTCGGCGCCCACGACCTCGGGATGATCGTCGACCAGCCGGGACACCCGCAGCAGCAGCTCCTCCAGGGCGGGGGTGTCGACCGGCGAGGAGCCGCGCCAGCCGAACAGCAGGGGCGCGGTGCGGATCGAACGGATCAGCTCGGCGGCGTCCCGGTCGGTGGCCGGTACGAGGCGGTGGGCGGTGTCGCCGAGCAGCAGGGACGGGGCGCCGGCCAGCCCGAAGGACAGCACGGCCCCGGCGGCCGGGTCGATGGTGGCCCGGACGACCGTGTCGACGCCGCGGGGGGCCATCGACTGCACGACGAGCCGGGTCTCCTCGGGCTTGCCGAGGAGGTCGGTCAACTCGGCGTAGGCGCGGCGCAGTTCCCTCTCGCCGCCGAGGTCCAGGCGGACTCCGCCGAGGTCGGCGCGGTGGCGCAGGTGCGGTGCGGTGGGCTTGAGCGCGACGGGGAAGCCCAGCCGGTCCGCGGCCCGTACGGCGCTGTCGGGGTCGGCCGCGGGCAGGGCGGGCAGCACGGCGATGCCGTAGCGGGCGAGGAGGCGCTGGGTGTCGGCGGCGGAGAGGGTCACGGCCCGGGGGGCGGTCGCGCCGTGCGCCTCGAGCAGCACGTCGATGTCGGCGGCGGCGCCGGCCTCGTCGATGTCGTCGTACTCGGGCACCCGTCCGGGGGCGGCGGCCTGCCGCCGCCACTGGGCGTAGCGCACCGCCTCGGCGAGCGGGCGGACGGCCCGCTCGGCGGCCGGGTAGGCGGGGATGCGGACCGCGGGGGCGGGGGGCCTGTCCTCCGGTGCGGCGGAGTCCGTGGGCTCCGGCGCCGGGGGCCGGTGGGGCGGCGGGGCGGCGAGGACCTCGGCGAGGCCGGGGATCTCCAGGTGGACCACGGCCACCGGCTTGGCGGCCGGTGCGCCGGCGACCGCCGCGCGCAGGGCGTCGGCGAGCTCGGCTGCCGAGGCGTCGCCGACCCAGGGGATGGCGGTGACGACGACGGCGTCGCAGGCCCGGTCGGCCAAGGCCTCGGCCAGGGCGGCGCGGAAGTCCTCCGGGGCGGCGGCGGTGGTCAGGTCGCGCGGCATCAGCGGATGCAGTCCGTCCGTGAGGCAGGCGTCGTAGGTGAGGAGGGCGAGGGACTCGGAGTTGCCCAGGATGGCGACGCGGGGACCGGCGGGCAGCGGCTGGGAGGCGAGGAGCAGGCCCGCGTCGGCGAGCTCGGTGACCGTGTCGACCCGGATGACCCCGGCCTGCCGCAGCAGGCCGGAGACGGTGGCGTCGGGGATGCGCGGGGCGGGGACGGTGTGCCCGGCCGGCGCCGCGGAGCCGTGGCGGGCGCCCTTGACCACGACGAGCGGCTTGCGGGCCGCCGTGCGCCTGGCCAGGCGGGCGAACTTGCGCGGATTGCCGATCGACTCCAGGTACATCAGGGCGACGTCGGTGTCCGGGTCGTCGTGCCAGTACTGCAGGAAGTCGTTGCCGGAGACGTCGGCGCGGTTGCCGGCGGAGACGAACGTGGAGATGCCGACCAGGCCGGCCGCGCGCCGGTGGAGCCCGCCGAGCAGGGCGATGCCGATCGCGCCGGACTGGCTGAAGAGCCCGACCCGGCCGGCGGCCGGCAGCTCGGGCGAGAGGGAGGCGTTGAGCCGGACGCCGGGGGCGGTGTTGATCAGGCCCAGGGCGTTGGGACCGATGACGCGCATGCCGTAGGAGCGGGCCTGGCGGACCAGCTCGCGCTGTCGCTCGCGGCCCTCGGCCCCGCTCTCGGCGTATCCGGCGGACAGCACGACGAGGCCCTGGACGCCGTGTTCGCCGCAGTCGGCGACGACGTCGGGGACGTGCTCGGCGGGCACGGCGATGACGGCGAGGTCCACGGGGTCCTCGATGGAGAGGACGGAGCGGTGGGCGGGGACGCCCTCGGGCTCCAGGACGGACGGCTCGCCGGGGAAGGCCTTGTTGACGGCGTATGTGCGGCCGGTGAAGCCGCCGGCCAGGACGTTGCGCAGGACGGTGCGGCCGATGCCGCCGGGGGTGCGGCCGGTGCCGATGACGGCGAGGGAGCGGGGGGCGAGCAGCCGCTGGACCGAGCGGGCCTCGGCGAGCCGCTCGCGGGCGCGCTGGACGGCGAGGGACTCGGCGGTGGGCTCCAGGTCGAACTCCAGGCGGACGACGCCGTCCTCGAAGCTGCGCTTCTGGGTGTAGCCCGCGTCCGTGAAGACTTTGATCATCTTGGTGTTGGCGGGCAGCACCTCGGCGGCGAAGCGCCGGATGGAGCGCTCGCGCGCGACGGCGGCGATGTGCTCCAGCAGGGCGGAGGCGACGCCCCGGCCCTGGTGGGCGTCCTGGACGAGGAAGGCGACCTCGGCCTCGTCGGCGGGGCCGGAGGCGGGCATGCCGTGGCCGTCGATGCGGTCGTAGCGGACGGTGGCGATGAACTCGCCGCCGACGGTCGCGGCCAGGCCCACGCGGTCGACGTAGTCGTGGTGGGTGAAGCGGTGCACGTCCCGGTCGGAGAGGCGGGGGTAGGGGGCGAAGAAGCGGTAGTACTTGGACTCGTCCGAGACCTGTTCGTAGAAGCTGACCAGGCGCTGGGCGTCGTCGGGCGTGATGGGCCGGATCTGGGCGGTGCCCCCGTCGCGCAGCACCACATCGGCTTCCCAGTGGGCCGGGTACGCATGCTCGGACGGCGTCTGCATGGGGCCAGCGTAAGGCCGCCCGCCGACAGCCGGTGGTGGCGTGCGGCCCATGGCCGCGGGCCGGACGGCCCTACCCGGACCCGAGCGGGCGCGCGCAGGGGCACCGCGCGCCCCGTGCGACAATGGTCTAGACAACCAATATCGACTTGAAGGGCAACACCATGGTTGAGCGCCGCGTAAACGTCGGCTGGGCCGAGGGCCTGCACGCCCGGCCCGCGTCGATCTTCGTCCGTGCGGCGACGGCCGCGGGCGTCCCCGTGACGATCGCCAAGGCCGACGGCAGCCCGGTCAACGCCGCGTCCATGCTCGCCGTGCTGGGCCTGGGCGCCCAGGGTGGCGAGGAGATCGTCCTCGCCACCGAGGCGGACGGTGCCGAGGCCGCGCTCGACCGTCTGGCCAAGCTGGTCGCCGAGGGTCTCGAGGAGCTCCCCGAGACCGTCTGATCCACCGGGCCCGCGTCGATTGACGCGGGCCGCTACGGGGCCGCGGCGGCCGACTCGGGGCAGCCGCAGCCCCGTTGTCGTAACCGCCGTGAATTCCCGGCCGCTATTCCCGGCGAATAGCGGCTCATTGTTAAGAACGTGCGCCCGCCGTGTTTACGGATTGTTTCGGGCCCGGCACCCGGTCCGCTTCCGCGGGCCGCCACTGCCGGAATTTCCCGGGCGAACGGCCGGCCCGGGCCACGGCCAGGGTCCGCGCCCGCTCGGCGTCCCCGCGGGCCACGGCGTCCACCAGCGCCCCGCACGCCTGCCAGCTCTCCAGCGGCCTGACGGGCGGCTCGGCCGCGTACACCCAGGCGATCTTGCGCCGCAGCTGGGTGAGCAGCGCCGCGAGGCTGGGGCTGCCGGACGCCTGGGCGAGGGTCTCGTCGAACCAGTCGCCCAGCGGGCGCAATTCGCTGGTCCGGCCCGTACGCGCGCGCTCCTGGCCGAGGCGTACGAGCCCCCGCAGGACCTTCAGATGGGCCTCGGTGCGCCGCTGGGCGGCCCGGGCGGCGCCCAGCGGCTCCAGCAGGGCACGGACGTCGAGCAGATCGGCGGCCTCGCGCTCGGTGGGCTCGGCGACACAGGCGCCGGCGTGCCGCCGGGTGGTCACGAAGCCCTCGGAGGCCAGGGTGCGCAGCGCTTCGCGCACCGGCACCCGGGAGACGCCGTAACGGCGGGCCAGGAGTTCCTCGACGAGCCTACTGCCGGGAGGAAAGGCGCCGGAGACGATGTCGTCGCGGATCGCCGTGCACACGGCGTGCGCGGAAATGCCGCCCCTCCGGTGCACGCCCTCGTCATCGCCGTTCACGTACGGCCCCGCATGGGTGTACCTCCGACTTATGACTTAACCCCCGTGAATCACGGCCGATTGACGCCCGTTCAGCGACTCTATTGCAATCGGGTGGGATTTCCGATGGGTGGGCCGGTTCATGGATATCTTTTGGCCAAACACGAAGGCCCCGGCCAGGGGCCGGGGCCTTGCGTGAAGAACGGTGCCGCGATGCGGTCCTACAGGCTGACGCCATGGGCGCTCATGTAGGCGATCGGGTCGATGTCGGAGCCGTAGGTGGCACCCGTGCGGGCCTCGAAGTGCAGGTGCGGGCCCGTGACGTTGCCGGTGGCACCGGAGAGGCCGATCTGCTGGCCCGGGGTGACCGTCTGGCCGACGGAGACGTCGAGGGACGACAGGTGGGCGTACTGGGTGTACGTGCCGTCGTTGTGCTTGATGACGACGTTGTTGCCGTACGCGCCGCCCCAGCCGGCCTCGACGATGGTGCCGGCGGCGACCGCGTGGACCGAGGTGCCGGTCTCGGCGTGGATGTCGATGCCGGTGTGGCTGCCGGAGGACCACAGGCCGCTGGAGGCCTTGTAGGAGGTGGAGACGTAGGAGCTGTCGATCGGGCTCACGTAGGTGCCCAGACGCTTGCGCTCCTCGTCGCGGGCGGCGCGCTCCTTGGCGGCGCGCTCCTCCTCGATCTTGCGCTTGGCCTCTTCGGCGCGCTGCTTGGCCTCGGCGGCCTTCTGCTTGGCCGTGGCCTCGGCCTGGAGGCGGATGGCGGCCTCGTCGGCGGCGCTGCGCTGGGTCTCGGCCTGGGCGTCGACGTTGCCGGCCATGACGTCACCCATGACGATGGCCTGCGTCAGGCCGGTGTCCTCGGTGCGGTGGCCGTCGTCGGTGGAGGCGAAGGCCGGGGCGGCGACGCCGGCGACCACGCCTGCGGCGGTGAGGGTGGCTATGCCCGCCACATTGGCGCTGACGCGCACGGCACGACTCGGACGACGGTGCTTACCCATGCCTGGGCGATCCTTTCCTTCCTTCTCGCCTACCGGGTTAGCTGACGGGTTCGGAGCAGGAAGGTCTCCTACGGCTCCCTCGTGAAAGGGACCCGATTCACCCCAGGGACGTTTGGGTCCCCGGCTCCCCTTGGCTGGTGCCTCGGGAACTCGGCGATGGCTGCCCGGGACCGCGGTTGCGGCTCCGATCTGACGGACTGCCGCCCTGACGCTAATCCGCGTCGGATTCGAACGGCAAACAGAACGGCGCTTTTATGACCTACGCCACACGACCAACGTGCAACCACTGCATGAAATTGGACATAAGGGAGGCGCGTGTGCCTCTTCGGGCTCACGCGCCTCTCTTGTCCGCTCATATCCGGCACGGGGCACGGGAATACGGCGGCTGAACCTCCGTCAGGCAGGTCCGTCAGGCGGGGATGACGGTCACCTCGCCGATGCCGAGCGCCTTGACCGGCTCGGCGATCTCGGCCGCGTCGCCGACGAGGACGGTGACCATGCGGTCGACGGGGAACGCGCTGACAACGGCCGCGGTGGCCTCCACCGTGCCGGTCTCCGCGAGGCGTTCGTAGAGCCCCGCCTGGAAGTCGTCCGGGAGGTACTGCTCGACCTGGTCGGCGAGGGTGGCCGCGACGGCCGCCGCCGTCTCGTACTTCAGCGGTGCGACGCCGACCAGATTCTGCACGGCGACGTCGCGCTCGGCCTCGGTCAGGCCCTCGGCGGCCAGCGTCCGCAGCACCGCCCACAGGTCCGCCAGCGCCGGGCCGGTGTTGGGGGTGTCCACGGAGCCGCTGATGGCGAGCATGCCCGTGCCCGCGGCGCCCTGGGACGGGGGCACCGAGCGCAGCACCTGGCCGAAGGCGCGGACGCCGTAGGTGTAGCCCTTCTCCTCGCGCAGGACGCGGTCCAGGCGGGAGGTGAGGGTGCCGCCGAGGCAGTACGTGCCGAGCACCTGGGCGGGCCAGACGCGGTCGTGCCGGTCGGATCCGGCGCGGCCGATGAGCAGCTGGGTCTGGACGGCGCCGGGGCGGTCCACGATCACGACGCGGCCGGTGTCGTCCGCGGTGACCGCGGGGACGGGCCGGGGCTCGGCGCTCGATCCGGTCCAGGCGCCGAGGGACTCGGTGAGGGCCTGGTCGAGGTCGACGCCGGTGAAGTCGCCGACGATGACGGCCGTCGCCGTGGCGGGGCGGACGTGGTCCTCGTAGAAGGCGCGCACGGCGGCGGCGTCGATGCGCTTGACGGTCTCCTCGCCGCCCTGGCGGGGGCGGGAGAGCCGGGAGGTGGCCGGGAAGAGCTCGGCGGACAGCGCCATGGCGGCCCGGCGGGCGGGGTTGGCCAGCTCGTGCGGGATCTCGTCCAGCCGGTTGTTCACGAGGCGCTCGACCTCGTTCTCCGGGAAGGCCGGGGCGCGCAGGGCGTCGGCGAGCAGGCCGAGGGCCTTGGCCAGCCGGGAGGCCGGGACCTCCAGGGAGATGCGCACGGCGGGGTGGTCGGCGTGCGCGTCGAGGGTGGCGCCGCAGCGCTCGAGCTCGGCGGTGAAGTCCTCGGCGCTGAGCTTGTCGGTGCCCTCGGAGAAGGCGCGCGCCATGATCGTGGCCACCCCGTCCAGGCCCTCGGGCTCGGCCTCCAGGGGCGCGTCCAGGCTGATCTCGACGGCCACGACCTGCTGGCCGGGGCGGTGGCAGCGCAGCACGGTCAGGCCGTTGGGCAGCCGGTCGCGGTCGGGGGCCGGGAACGCCCAGGGGGTGGCCTGCCCGGGCTCGGGCTGCGGGTGGAATTCCATCGTCGCGGTGGTGCTGGATGCGGCGTCGCTCACCGGTCCGTCTCCTCTTCGTTCTGGTCGGCGTCGCCGTCGGACTGGGGTGAGGTCGGCTCGTACACCAGCACGGCCCGGTTGGCGGGGTGCAGGCGGGCCTTGGCGACGGCCTGCACCTCCTCGGGGGTGACCTCCAGGACGCGCTGCACGGCACTCAGGGCGAGCTGCGGGTCGCCGAACAGGACGGCGAAGCGGCACAGTTCGTCGGCCCGGCCGCTGACGGTGGCGAGCCGGTCCAGCCACTCGCGCTCCAGCTGGGCCTGGGCGCGCTCCATCTCCTGCGGGGTCGGCCCGTCGACGGCGAAGCGGGCCAGCTCCTCGTCGACGGCGGCCTCGATCGCGGACACCTCGACGCCGCCGGACGCCTTGACGTCCAGCCAGCCGAGGGAGGGGGCGCCGGCCAGGCGCAGCAGGCCGAAGCCGGCGGCGACGGCCGAGCGGTCGTGGCGGACCAGACGGTTGTGCAGGCGGGAGGACTCGCCGCCGCCGAGGATGGTCAGGGCGAGGTCGGCGGCGTCGGCCTCACGGGTGCCGTCGTGCGGGAGGCGGTAGGCGGCCATCAGCGCACGGGAGGGCACCTCCTCGCGCAGGACCTGGCGCAGCTCCTCGCCGATGGTGTCGGGCAGGGAGCCGTCGCGCGGGGGCTGCTTGCCGTCGTGGGAGGGGATGGAGCCGAAGTACTTCTCGATCCAGGCGAGCGTCTGCTCGGGGTCGATGTCGCCGACGACCGAGAGCACGGCGTTGCCGGGCGCGTAGTACGTGCGGAAGAAGGCGCGCGCGTCCTCCAGGGAGGCGGCGTCCAGGTCGGCCATCGAGCCGATCGGGGTGTGGTGGTACGGGTGGCCGTCGGGGTAGGCCATGGCCGTCAGCTTCTCGAAGGCCGTGCCGTAGGGCACATTGTCGTACCGCTGGCGGCGCTCGTTCTTGACGACGTCGCGCTGGTTCTCCATGGACTCGTCGTCGAGCGCGGTGAGCAGCGAGCCCATCCGGTCGGCTTCCAGCCACAGGGCCAGCTCCACCTGGTGGGCCGGCATGGTCTCGAAGTAATTGGTGCGCTCGAAGCTGGTGGTGCCGTTGAGCGAACCGCCGGCGCCCTGCACCAGCTCGAAGTGGCCGTTGCCCTTGACCTGCGCCGAGCCCTGGAACATCAGGTGCTCGAAGAGGTGGGCGAGGCCCGTGCGGCCCTTGACCTCGTGGCGCGAGCCGACGTCGTACCAGAGGCAGACGGCCGCGACAGGGGTCAGATGGTCCTCGGAGAGCACGACCCGGAGGCCATTGGCCAGGCGGTGCTCGGTCGCTGTCAGGCCGCCGGAACCGGCCTGTTGCGTGGCCGTGTGACCCATGGGCATGTACGTCCCTTCGATCTCTTGAGATCTCGCGGTGCCTCGCGACGACTCGCGTGATGAACAGTGCTGTCACTGTATGCAAGCGCGCTGACATCTGGCGAAGTTCCCGGGCCCTCGTAACCCGTACCGGACGGGTCGCGGTCGGGGTTGTCAGTGGCGCGGTCCACAATGGTCGGCGTCAGACCCGCCTCGGCAATCGATCGAAGGAGCAGCAGCCGCGATGGCCCGCCGCAGCACGAAGACCCCGCCGCCGGAAGAGTTCGAGGAGCGCATCCTCGACATCGACGTCGTCGACGAGATGCAGGGCTCCTTCCTCGAGTACGCCTACTCGGTCATCTACTCCCGCGCCCTGCCCGACGCCCGGGACGGGCTCAAGCCCGTCCAGCGCCGCATCCTGTTCCAGATGAATGACATGGGGCTGCGCCCCGAGCGTTCGTATGTGAAGTGCGCCCGGGTCGTCGGCGAGGTGATGGGTAAGCTCCATCCGCACGGCGACGCCTCGATCTACGACGCCCTGGTGCGCATGGCGCAGCCGTTCTCCATGCGGGTGCCGCTGGTCGACGGGCACGGCAACTTCGGTTCGCTGGGCAACGACGACCCGCCCGCGGCCATGCGGTACACCGAGGCCCGGATGGCGGCGGCGACGTCGCTGATGACGGAGTCGATCGACGAGGACACCGTCGATTTCTCGCCGAACTACGACGGCAGCGAGCGGGAGCCGGTCGCCCTCCCGGCCGCGTATCCGAACCTGCTGGTCAACGGCACGACCGGCATCGCGGTCGGCATGGCGACGAACATGCCGCCGCACAACCTCGGCGAGGTCATCGCCGCCGCCCGGCACCTGATCAAGCACCCGGGCGCCGATCTCGACACGCTGATGAAGTACATCCCGGGCCCCGACCTGCCCACGGGCGGCCGGATCGTCGGCCTGGGCGGGGTGCGCGACGCGTACGAGACGGGCCGCGGCACCTTCAAGATCCGGGCCACGGTCGCGGTGGAGAACGTGACCGCCCGCCGCAAGGGCCTGGTGGTCACCGAGCTGCCCTTCACGGTCGGCCCGGAGAAGGTGATCTCCAAGATCAAGGACCTGGTCGGCTCGAAGAAGCTCCAGGGCATCGCCGATGTGAAGGACCTCACCGACCGTTCGCACGGCCTGCGTCTGGTCATCGAGATCAAGAACGGCTTCAACCCCGAGGCCGTGCTGGAGCAGCTCTACAAGCTGACGCCGATGGAGGAGTCCTTCGGCATCAACAACGTCGCGCTGGTGGACGGCCAGCCGCTGACGCTGGGCCTCAAGGAGCTGCTGGAGGTCTATGTCGACCACCGCTTCGAGGTGGTGCGCCGGCGCAGCGAGTTCCGGCGCGGCAAGCGGCAGGACCGGCTGCATCTGGTCGAGGGTCTGCTGGTGGCGCTCGTCGACATCGACGAGGTCATCCGAATCATTCGATCGAGTGAGAACGCGGCGGCGGCCAAGGCGTCACTCGTGGAGCGCTTCTCGCTCTCCGAGGTGCAGACGCAGTACATCCTCGACACCCCGCTGCGCCGCCTGACGAAGTTCGACCGGATCGAGCTGGAGTCCGAGCGGGACAAGCTCAACGGGGAGATCGAGGAGCTCACCCGGATCCTGGACTCCGACACCGAGCTCCGCAAGCTCGTCTCCTCCGAACTGGCGGACGTGGCGAAGAAGTTCGGCACCGACCGGCGCACGGTGCTGCTGGAGTCGGCGGGCGCCCCGGCCTCGGCGGTCCCGCTGCAGGTGGCGGACGACCCGTGCCGGGTGCTGCTCTCCTCCACCGGGCTGCTGGCCCGTACGGCCACGGGCGAGCCGTTCCCGCCGGGGGCGGGCGAGACCAAGCGCGTCAAGCACGACGTGATCGCCTCGGCGGTCCCGGCGACGGCCCTGGGCGAGGTGGGCGCGGTGACGTCGGCCGGGCGGCTGCTGCGGCTGCGGGTGATCGACCTGCCGCAGCTGCCGGAGACGGCGGCGGCCCCGAGCCTGTCGGGCGGTGCGCCGGTCTCGGAGTTCCTGACCACCCTGGCGGACGGCGAGCGGGTGGTCTGTCTGACGACGCTGGACGAGTCCTCGCCCGGCCTGGCGATCGGCACGGAGCAGGGCGTCGTCAAGCGCGTGGTCCCCGACTATCCGGCCAACAAGGACGAGTTGGAGGTCATCTCCCTCAAGGACGGCGACGCGATCGTCGGCGCGGTCGAGCTGCGCACGGGCGAGGAGGACCTCGTCTTCGTCACCGACGACGCCCAGCTGCTGCGCTACCAGGCCTCCCAGGTGCGCCCGCAGGGGCGGCCGGCGGGCGGCATGGCGGGCATCAAGCTGTCGTCCGGCGCGAAGGTCATCTCGTTCACGGCCGTCGACCCCGCGGAGGACGCGGTGGTCTTCACGGTGGCCGGGGCCCGCGGCGGTCTGCCGGGGGCGGCATCGGAGGCGACGGCGAAGCTGACGCCGTTCGACCAGTACCCGCGCAAGGGCCGGGCGACGGGCGGCGTGCGCTGCCAGCGGTTCCTCAAGGGCGAGGACTGCCTGGTCCTGGCCTGGGCGGGGGCCGCACCGGGCCGCGCGGCGGCCGCCAACGGCACCCCCGTCGAGCTGCCGGACGCCGATCCGCGCCGTGACGGTTCGGGCACGCCGCTGCTCAAGCCGGTGGCCGCGGTGGCGGGGCCGGTGTAGGTCGCGGGCCCGGCGCGCGGTCCGGGCCGGCCCCGTCGGCCGGCTCAGGACTGCGCGTACCGCAGGACGCCCCACATGCTGTGGCCGGCGTCCTCCCCCTCGGTGGGCAGCGCGGTGTCCCGGCAGGCGTCGAGCCGGTCCCACAGGGCCCGGGCGTCGATGCCGCTGCCGATCATGACGAGCTGGGTGGCGCGCTTCTCGGAGCGCGCCCATGCCGAAGGGTAGAAGCGCAGGAAGTCGCCGACGGCGTGCACCGCGTACTTGTTCCTGTGCCCGGCCACGCCGAAGTGGACGAAGCCCTTGATGCGGTAGAGGCCCTCGGGCCTGCTGTCGAGGAACTCCATCAGCCTGCGCGGATGCATGGGGTCGTCGGATATGAACTCGACGCTCTCGTACGCGGCGTGCAGGTGGCCGTGGTGGTCGTCCTCGTCGCCCGTGCACAGGTCCTCGAAGGACAGCTGCCGGATCGCCTCGTTCCGTTCCTCTTTCGGCTTGCGGTCGAACAGCAGGTCCGGGTCGATGCGCCCGTAGGACGCCGTCACGACGGGCGTACCGGGGGCGAGCTCCGCGAGCGTCGCCGTGAGGCTCTCGCGCGCCTCGTCCCCGATCCGGTCGGTCTTGTTGAGGACCACGAGATCGGCGATGCCCACGTGCCGGTCGAGCTCCGGGTGCCGCTCCCGCGTGCCGGAGAACTCCGCGGCGTCGATCACCTCGACCAGGCCGCCGTAGACGATGGCCTTGTTCTCGCTGGCCAGGATCATCCGGATGATCTCCTGCGGCTCGGCGAGCCCGCTGGCCTCGACGACGATGACGTCGATCCGTGCCGCCGGGCGGGCCAGCCGGTCCAGGAAGCCGTCCAGCTCGCTGGTGTCGACGGCGCAGCACAGGCAGCCGTTGCCGAGGGAGACCATGGAGTCGACCTGTCCGGCGACGTTCATCGCGTCGATCTCGATGCTGCCGAAGTCGTTGACGATCGCCCCGATCCGACTGCCCCCGCTCCGCCCGAGAAGGTGGTTGAGCAGGGTCGTCTTGCCTGAGCCCAGGAAGCCGGCGAGGACGATGACCGGGATCTGTCGCTTGGCCAAGGGGGGCGCCTCCATCGTCGGTCGAGCGGGTCGTTCGCCCGTCCCAGGATAGGGGCGGGCGGCGCATCGGCCCCCGGGCACCCGTGGACCGCACCCGCATGCACCCACTCCGCGCGCCACGGGCAACCAGTCAGGTTAGGCTTACCTACGTGAGCACGTGCGCGACTGCTTCCCGCCTGTTGACCGAGCCGCTGGCCGGCACCGCCGCGACCGCGCGGACATGGCTGCTGATCGAGCAGCCGGGCCCGTGGGGCGCCGACGCGCTCACCTCCAGCCATCTCGATCCCGCCGTCGGCCGCGCCCTGGAGGAGGCGGCCGCGGGCACCGGCGTACGCGTCGCGCTGATCCGCCGCCCGGGACGGCACGCGGACTGCCACGGTCCGTCCACCCAGCGGGTCTTCGCCGCCCACACCGCGCCGGGCCGCTCCTGGATCCGTACGGCCGTGCTCGGCGACCCCGCCGCGCTGCTCGAGCTGGACCTCGCGGCGCTGGGCGCGGGCGAGCACGCCGGGCTGTGGGAGGAGTACGACGGGGATCCGCTGGCCCTCGTGTGCACCAACGGCAAGCGCGACCGCTGCTGTGCGCTCCTGGGCCGTCCCCTCGCGGCGGAGCTGGTCGCCTCGGGCGGTACCGAGGTCTGGGAGGTCACCCATATCGGTGGTCATCGCTTCGCGCCGACCCTGTTCGTCCTGCCCTACGGCTACGCCTACGGGCGGGCCACCGCGCACGCGGTCAAGGACGCGCTGGAGGCGGCGCGCGACGGCCGCATCGCCACCGCCAACTGCCGGGGCCGCTCGGCGTGGGAGCGCCCCGGCCAGGCCGCCGAGCTGGCGGTGCGCGCCCTGACCGGCGAGGAGGGCGCGGACGCCCTGGACGTCACCGCGACCGAGGGTGCGGCGCCCCGCTGGACGGTGACCGTCTCGCACACCGACGGACGCGCCTGGCGGGTCGAGGTCGAGCAGGGCGCGGCGGAGCCGCCCCGCCCCGAGAGCTGCGGCAGGGCGCTGGGCACGCCCGCCCGCATGGACGTCGCCGCCATCACCGCACTGGCGTGAGCCGCGGACGCCGCGCCCCGCGCGGCCGTCAGTCCTTCTTCTTCACGAACTCCGTGGTGTAGGTCTTGCCGAGGTCCACCGAGCCGCTCTTGAGGTTGGGGTTGAAGGCCTTGAGGACCTCCAGGACCGTCTTCGGCCCGTCGGCGGGCATCACGCCGTCCTTGGTGAACATGGGCAGGGTGCTCTCGATGGACTTCGCGTAGAGCTCCTTGCCGCCCTTCGCGTAGTCGGCGGGCATCTGCTCCACGATCTCCTCGGGCGTGTGCTCCGACATCCACTTCAGGGTCTTGACCATGGCGTTGGCGAGCTTCTGCACGGTCTCCTTGTGGCTGTTGACCCACTCGGTGTTCATGTACAGGCTCGACGCGGGGTAGAGGCCGCCGAGCGCCGCCCTGGACCCCTCGGGGGTGCGCATGTCGACGAGCACCTTGCCGAGGTCCTTGGCGAGGACCTGGGCGACGGTCGGGTCGGTGGTCATGCCGCCGTCGATGGCCCCCTTCTCGAGGGCGGAGATGAAGGTCTGGCCGGCTCCGACGGCCACCGGCGTGAAGTCGCTGACCTGGACGCCGTTCTTCACCGCCAGATACTTCGTCAGGAAGTCGGTGGAGGAGCCGAGTCCGGTGACGCCGAGCTTCTTGCCCTTGAAGTCCTTCGGCGAGGCCAGGCCGGACGCGGCCTGCTTGGAGACGATCTCCACCTCGCCCGGCGTCTGGGCCAGCTGGACCACGGACTCCACCTGCTTGCCCTTGGCCTGCAGGTCGAGCGTGTGGTCGTAGAAGCCGACGACGCCCTGGACGTCCCCGGACACCAGTGCGGTGGTGGCCTGCACGCCCGCGGGCTCGCTCAGCAGCTTGACCGACACGCCCTCCTCCCGGAAGTAGCCCAGCCGCTGGGTGAGCACCGCGGGCAGGTAGATGACCTTGTCCAGGCCACCGACCATGATCTTGACCTGATCACCCTTGAGCGCCTCGGTTCTGGAGCTGTCGACGGAGGAGTCGTCGGCACAGCCGGCGAGGGACAGGCACATCACCCCCGCGACGGCCGCCGCGGAGATCTTGGCGATCTTGCCGAACGTACGCATGGATCCGTTCCTTACGATCGAAGTGGGGCACAAGCGGGGGGTGTGGGGGTGGTGGGGGTGGTGAGACTTGCGGGACGGGACAGCCGTAAGGACGTCAGTGCCCGCCGCCGGACCCGCCGGGCTTCCAGCGGAAGAGGCGCTTCTCCGCGAAGGTCAGCAGCCCCTCGGCGAGGAGGGCGACGACGGCGAGGATGACCATCGCCGCGTACACGCCGGCCGAGTTGAACGTTCCCTGCGACTGGGCGACGAGCAGGCCGATGCCCTGCTCCGCCCCGATGAACTCGCCGACGATGGCACCGATGAGGGCGAAGCCGAAGCTGACGTGCAGGCTGGTGAAGATCCACGAGGTGGCGGAGGGGACCACGACCTGGAGCGTCACCCGGCGGTTGCTCGCGCCCAGGATGCGGGCGTTGGCGACGAGGTTGCGGTCGACCTCGCGCGCCCCCTGGAAGGCGTTGAAGAAGACGGGGAAGAACACCAGCACCACGGCCGAGGCGACCTTGGACGCCGGCCCGAGGCCGAACCAGATCAGGAAGATCGGCGCGAGGACGATCCGCGGCACCGCGTTGAGCACCTTGATGAACGGGCCCAGGACGTCGGCGAGGAAGCGGACCCGGCCCAGCACGATGCCGAGCACCACGCCGGCCGTCACACCGACGACCCAGCCGAGCAGGGCCTCGTAGAGCGTGCACCAGATCTGCTCCCCGAGCGAGCCCTGCGGGGTGCCGTGCAGCGTCCACTGCGCGATCTGGTCCCAGATCTTCGACGGCATCGAGAAGTTGAACGGGTCGATGGCCTTGGTGCGGGCGAGGATCTCCCAGGCCGCCAGCAGCGCGGCGAGCAGCAGCACGCGCGCGCCGAGCACCATGAGGCGGCGGTTGCGGGCGGCCTTCGCACGGGCCCGGGTCCGGCCGGTGTTCTGCTTCAGGGCGGTGTAGGCACCGACGGACTCGGCGGACTCAAGCGACATTGGAGGCACCCCTCTCGCGGGTGATGCGGACTTCCTCGCCGAGGGAGGACCAGATCTCCCGGTAGATCTCGATGAACTCCGGCTCCAGGCGCACGGATTCGACCCTGCGCGGCCGGGGAAGGGGGATCGGGAAGATCTCCTTGACGGTGGCCGGGCCGGCAGTCATCACCACGACCTTGTCGGCGAGCGCGATGGCCTCCTCCAGGTCGTGGGTGACGAAGACGACGGAGGCGGCGGAGGTGGCGCCGGAGGCGGTGCCGCCGCCCCACAGCTCCAGCAGTTCGTCCGACATCAGCGCCCTGGTCTGCACGTCGAGCGCCGAGAACGGCTCGTCCATCAGGAGGATCGCCGGCTCGTTGACGAAGGTCTGCGCGAGCGCCACGCGCTTGCGCTGCCCTCCGGAGAGCTGATGCGGATAGCGGTCCTCGAACGCCGCGAGCCCCACCCGCCCGAGCCAGTCACGGGCCCGCTCGCGCGCCTGCGCCTTCGGCACACCGCGGAAGCGCGGTCCGGCCATGACGTTGGACAGCACCGTGCGCCAGGGGAAGACCGCGTCCTGCTGGAAGACGAAGCCGACTTCGGGCCTGATGCCCTTCACCGCCTCGCCGCCGACCAGGACTTCGCCCTCGGTGGGCTCCTCCAGGCCGCTGACCAGGGTGAGCGTGGTGGACTTCCCACATCCGGTCGGGCCGACGACGGCCACGAACTCGCCCCGGGCGACGGTCAGATCGAGATCGCGCACGGCCGTGTGCGACGCCCCGGAGGGCGTACGGAACACCTTGCTCGCGCCCCGCAGTTCGATCGCCGCGACGCCGCCCGGCGGGATGTCCGGTGAGTTCGCGGGGGGATTGCCGCGTGGGGTGCCGCTGTTCATCCGTCTTGCCTCCGGTGCCCGGGTGTTTCGGCCCCGCGGTCCCGTGCGGGGCAACCGGTGCTGGAGGTTAGGAGTGGCGCAGGCCACAGGGGCAGTCTTGTGAGCGCTGTGCGACTTGAGCGCACGAAACCTGTTCTGCTCGTTTTGCTCGCGATAGAACAACAAATGCGACACGAGGGCGACACAAGAGGCCATCGTCCGGCTACGTTCGGTACACATCAACGGCGTTCGCGATCATGCAGCGGTCTGTGTGCTGAGGGCGAGCCGCCGTTCGTCGGTGAAGGGCGTTCGCGTCGGCCGGCGGCCCCAGGACGACGGATCGAAGACGAAAGGGACACGCATGCGCCTTTGGTGGCCCCGCCGCGTCTTCGCGCAGGTGCTCTCCGTCCAGCTCCTGATCACCACGGGCGTCATCGCCCTCACCGCCGGACTCTTCCTGCGGCCGCTGGGCGCCCAGCTCGACGAGCAGGCCCAGCACCGGGCGCTGGCCATCGCCCAGGCCACCGCCGCCCAGCCCGGCATCGCCCACGCCGTGCTCGCCGGCCGACCCGGCCCCGACGGCCCGGTCCAGGCCGCCGCCGAGCGCATCCGCCTGGCCACGGACGCCAGTTACGTCGTGGTGGTCGACACCCGCGGCATCCGCTACTCCCACACCACCCCCGGCCGGATCGGCCGGCACGTCAGCACCGACCCCGGCCCCGCCCTGACCGGACACGAGTGGACGGGCATCGAGAACGGCACCCTCGGCCGCTCAGCCCGCGGCAAGGTACCCCTGCGCGACACGGAGGGCGCCATCGTCGGCGCCGTCTCCGTCGGCATCGCCTACGACGACGTGCGCGACGTCCTGCTGCACGCCCTGCCCGGCCTGCTCCTGTACGCCGGCGCCGCGCTCGCGGCCGGCGCGCTGGCGGCGTTCGCCGTCTCGCTGCGGCTGCGCAAGCGCACCCACGGCATCGAACTCTCCGAGATCTCCGCGCTCCTCGACGAGCGCGAGGCGATCCTGCACGGCATCCGCGAGGGCGTCGTCGCGCTCGACCGGCGCGGCCGCGTACGGCTGGTCAACGACGAGGCCCAGCGCCTGCTGGGCCTCGGCCCGGACGCCATCGGGCAGTCGCTGGACGCGGTCCTGCCGCCCGGCCGGACCACGGACGTCCTGACGGGGCGCGTGACCGGCACGGACCTGCTCACCGTGCGGGACGGGCGGGTGCTGGTCGCCAACCGGATGGACACCACCGACGGCGGCACCGTCGCCACGCTGCGCGACCGCACGGAACTCGAGCAGCTCGCCCGGGAACTGGACGGCACGCGCGGACTGACCGAGGCCCTGCGCGCCCAGGACCACGAGCACGCCAACCGGCTGCACACCATCGTCGGCCTGCTCGAGCTGGAACTGTACGAGGAGGCCGTCGAGTTCGTGGCGGAAGTGACGGGAGCCCACCGGGCCACCGCCGAGCAGGTCACCGAGCGGGTGCACGAACCGCTGGTCAGCGCCCTGCTGGTGGGCAAGAGCGCGGTCGCGGCGGAACGCGGCGTGGCCCTGCGGGTGAGCGGTCGGACGCACCTGCCCGACGGGGTGGTGGACCCGCGGGACCTGGTCACGGTCCTCGGCAACCTCGTCGACAACGCGCTCGACGCGGCCGGCCGGCACCGGGCGGACGCGTTCGTGGAGGTCGACGTGCGCACGGTGGGCACCACGGCCGTGGTGAGCGTCGCGGACAACGGCCCGGGCGTGCCGGCCGAGGTGCGGGAGCTGGTGTTCGCCGACGGCTGGTCCACCAAGAAGGCCGAGGCCCCGCACCGCCCCCGTGGCCTGGGCCTCTCCCTCGTGCGGCGGCTGGCGGAACGGTACGGAGGCTCGGCCCGGGTGGCCGAACGGGACGGAGGCGGAGCGGTGTTCACGGTGGAGCTGCCGGAGGCGCTGCGTCCGGCGAGCCGGACACCGAAGGCCCCACGATCCCTCGAAGGAGTGAGCAGGTGATCGACGTCATGGTCGTGGACGACGACTTCCGCGTCGCCGAGATCAACGCGGCGTACGTGGCCCGGGTGCCCGGCTTCCGGGTGCGGGCCACGGCCCACAACGCGGCGCAGGCGCTGGCGCTGCTGGAGCGCGGCGGCATCGATCTGATGCTGCTCGACCACTATCTGCCCGACGAGACCGGGTTGTCGCTGGTCCGCCGCATCCGGCAGCAGGGCCATCACACGGACGTCATCATGGTCACCGCCGCCCGCGACATCACGACCGTGCGGACGGCGATGCGCTACGGCGCCCTGCAGTATCTGGTGAAGCCGTTCTCCTTCGCGGGCATGCGGGTGAAGCTGGAGGCGTACGCGCGGCTGCGCCGGACGTTCGAGGGCGCCGAGGAGGCGGAGCAGGACCAGGTCGACCGGATCTTCGGTGCCCTGCGCACCGCCTCGGCCGCCACGCCCCTGCCCAAGGGCCATTCCGCGCCGACCGCGGAGCTGATCCGGCGGGTCCTCTCGGACGCGGCGCAGCCGCTGTCGGCGCACGAGGTGGCGCAGCGGTCGGGGCTGAGCCGGTCGACGGCCCAGCGCTATCTCAAACGGCTGGAGGAGTCGGGCCGGCTCAGCCTGACGCTCAAGTACGGCGAGACGGGCCGCCCGGAGCACCGCTATGCCTGGTCGGGGCGCAACTGACCGTCCCCGGACGGCGGTCGGTCAGATGCGGGCGCAGTGCACGATCTGTATGCCCCGCTTGCAGGCGTGGACCATCGCGAAGCACTTGTTGCTGAACGTTCCTGTGGAGCCGTCGGAGAATCTGCAGCGCACCGGCTCGTACACGGTGGCGCAGACGTCGGGACACGCTGCGGCCACCTCGGCCACCTCGGTCTGCGGGGCCTGCGTGGCGGCGTGGGCGGGGGCGCTGAAGGTGAGTCCTGCCGCGCAGGTCAGCAGGAGGGTGGCGAACGGTGCGGCAAGCTTGCGCATGGATGGCTCCTTCGCTCGGCGTGCCTCACGTCTATCACCGGGCTTCTCCCGGGGGTAAGCCGGTGGCCGGGCTTCCGCCCGGCCGGAACCGGCCATCTCCCGTGGCCGTTTGCGAGGGGTGCCGCCGCCCGGTGCTCAGGCGGCCCCGGCGCCGGTGAGGGAGCGCACCTCGGCTTCCGCGTAGCCCGCGTCGTCGGCGGGTTCGGGGGAGGTGACGGTGCCGAGCCAGCCGGCGAGGAAGCCCAGCGGCACGGAGACCAGGCCGGGGTTCTCCAGGGGGAAGAGCCGGAAGTCGAGGCCGGGGAAGAGCGCGTCGGGGGCGCCGGAGACGACCGGGGAGACGAGCACGAGCGCCACGGCCGGGATCAGCCCTCCGTAGACCGACCAGACCGCGCCCCGGGTGGTGAAGCGCCCCCAGAAGAGCGAGTAGAGCAGCACCGGGAGGTTGGCCGAGGCGGCGACGGCGAAGGCGAGGCCGACCAGGAAGGCGACGTTGAGGTTCTGGGCGAGCAGTCCGAGCCCGATGGCGACCAGTCCGGTGCCGGCCGCGGCAAGGCGTGCGACGGCGACCTCACCGCGGGGCCCACGGCAAGCCCGGGCGCGGCCCGTCGGGTGCGTCCGGTCTCCGCGGCTCGCGCGGCGGCTCAGCGTGGCGTAGAGGTCATGGGCGACCGAGGCGGAGGAGGCCAGGGTGACCCCGGCGACGACGGCGAGGATGGTGGCGAAGGCGACGGCGGCGACCACGGCGAACAGGATCGTTCCTCCGGTGGAACCGGCGCCGCCGCCCAGCTCGAGGGCGAGCAGGGGCACGGCCGTGTTCCCGGCCGCTCCGGTGGCGCGCACCGCGTCGCTGCCGAGGACCGCCGCCGCGCCGAAGCCGAGGACGATGGTCATCAGGTAGAACCCTCCGATGAGGGCGATGGACCAGACGACCGACCGGCGGGCGGCGCGGGCGGTGGGCACGGTGTAGAAGCGGGCGAGGATGTGCGGCAGCCCGGCGGTGCCGAGGACGAGCGCGAGACCGAGGCTGATGAAGTCCAGCCGTGAGGTCAGGTCGTGGCCGTACTTCAGGCCGGGCGCGAGGAAGTCACGGCCGTGGCCGCTGCGGTCGGCGGCCGTGGTCAGCAGCGCGGAGAAGTCACCGTGGAAGCGGACGAGGACGAGGACGGTCAGCGCGATCGTGCCGCCCATCAGCAGCACGGCCTTGACGATCTGGATCCAGGTGGTGGCCCGCATCCCGCCCAGCGTGACGTAGACGACCATCAAGGCCCCGACGACGATCACCGTCCAGCCGCGGGCCCGCTCTCCGGTGCCGCCCAGCAGCAGGGCCACCAGGCTGCCCGCTCCGACCATCTGGGCGACGAGGTAGAGGACGGAGACGGTGATGGAGGAGATGCCGGCGGCGATACGGACCGGACGCTCGCGCAGCCGGGCGACCAGAACGTCGGCGAGAGTGAACCGTCCGCAGTTGCGCACGAGTTCGGCGACGAGGAACAGCACGACGAGCCAGGCGACGAGGAAGCCGACGGAGTAGAGCATGCCGTCGTATCCGTAGAGGGCGATGAGGCCGGAGATACCGAGGAAGGAAGCGGCGGACATATAGTCGCCGGCGATGGCGAAACCGTTCTCCAGGGGGGAGAACAGCCGCCCGCCCGCATAGAACTCCTCGGGCGAGCCCCGCCGTTCACGCCCCGCCCAGGTGGCGATGGCGAGCGTGACGACGACGAAGGCACAGAACAGAATGAGCGCGAGGCCCTGATGGGACCCGGTCAACGGATCTCACCCCGGCCCTGCGGCGAGCCCTGCTCCCTGACCTGCCCGGCGGTGATCGCGAGCCGCTGCGGCCGCACCCCGCCCTGCAGCGTCTCCATGGTGACCGCCCAGCGCAGCTCCATCGCCGCCGGGTCGCGGCGCAGCCGGGCATGGCGGGCATAGGTCCAGGTCAGCAGGAAGGTCGTGGCGAACTGGGCCAGCCCGGCGACCATCGCCACATTGAGCGCACCGGCCACGGGCCTGGCCATCACCCCCGGCGCGGCGATCGCCGCCAGCACATACGCCAGGTACCAGCCGAGGAACGCGGCGGTCATGGGAAAGACGAAGCGGCGGTAGCGACGACGCACTTCCCGGAACGCCACGCTGCGCTGGACCTCCCGGTAGATTCCGGCCGCGTCCCGTGCCTGCTCCGCCCCGGCCGTCCGCTGAACCGTTACGGCAACGCGCCCGTCGCTCTCTCTCACAGAACTCTCCTTGGTCGCCGACCCCGTTGGCCGCGTGCCCAAGAATGGACAGACCGGAAAGATCCAGCCCCGCCCACCAGCGGACGTTCACCCCATCAGGTGATAGGCGTCCCGGGTGGCCGGGCGATGCCATGCCGGAAGGCGTATCGCATGGCCTCCGCCCGGTCGCGCACACCTGTCTTGGCGAACAGGTTGTTGATATGCGTCTTCACCGTCGCCGTGCTCACCTGCAGCCGACGGGCGATCTCCGCGTTCCTCATCCCCTCGGCGACGAGCGAGAGCACCTCCGCCTCACGGGCGGTCAGCCCGTCAGGCAGCTCACGGGGGGCCGCGGGCCCGGCGGCCGGGCGCTGGTTCCCGGTAGCCGAGAGCCGCTCCAGAAGCCGCAGTTGCACCTTCGGCGACAGCCCCGCCTCCCCCGACATCACATGCTCCACGGCCCATACGATCTCCTCCCCGCCGGCGTCCTTGGTGAGGTACCCCCGTGCGCCCGCCTGGAGGGCGGGGAAGAGCGAGTCGTCGTCGGCATAGGTGGTGAGGACCACCACCTGGGTGGCCGGGTACTGCGCCCGGATCCGCCGCGTCGCCTCGACACCGTCGCAGCGCGGCATCCGCAGGTCCATCAGCACCACGTCCGGGGCGTGTTCGGCCACCAGCCGCACCGCCTCCAGGCCGTCGGCCGCCGCCCCCACGACCTCGATGCCCGGCAGCAGCCCCAGGAGCATCACAATGCCCTCACGCACCACGGTCTGGTCGTCCGCGACCACCACCCGTGCCGCCCGCCGGTCACCGGAGCCGCCCGCCCCGCCCGTACTGCCCGTCACGCGGGCACCCGCAGCCGCACCACAAAGCCCTCCTGGTCATCTCCGGCCGGCCCGGCCTCCAGCGTCCCGCCCAGCAACTCGGCACGCTCCCGCATGCCCAGCAGACCGTACCCGGCGCCGGGCAACGCCGGCACGCCCACGCTCCCGCGCCCGCCGCCGTCCCGGACCCACAACTCCACCTCCCCCTCCAGATAGGCGAATCCCATCTCCACCCGCGCGCCCGGAGCGTGCTTGCGCACATTGGTCAGCGCCTCCTGCGCGACCCTCCGCACGGCCTGCCCGGCCTCGGCGGGCAGCCTGCGCGGCTCCCCCGTCACCTCCAGTCGCGCCCCCTCCGACGCCGCCGCCTCCCGCAGGAAGTCCTCCGCCTGTGTCAGCTCACCGCGCAGGGCGGACAGTGCCTGCCGGGTCTCGGCCAGTCCCTCGCGGGCCATCCCCCGTGCCGCCGAGACCCGCTCCAGGATCTGCTGCCTGTCCGCCCTGCCCTCGATCAGCAATCGCGCCGCCTCCAGGTGCACCAACTGGGCAGAGAGGCTGTGCGCGAGCACGTCGTGGATCTCCCGGGCGATGCGGGCCCGCTCGGCCAGCGCCGCCGACTCGGCCTCCGCCTGCCGGGCCGCCCGCTCCTGTGCCAGCAGCCGGAAGCCGGCCCCCCGCGCCTCCTCGTCCAGCCGCAGCGCATACCCGATGAGCAGCACCCCGGCCACGGTCCCCGCCGTCGTCAGCGACCTGTCCTCGTTCACCAGGACGTACGCCGCCATGCCCACCCCCGCGACCGCCATCCCGTACCCGAGCGGCAGCCGCTCCACCGCGATGGTGGCGCAGACGCACCACAGCCCCGTGGCCACGGCATGCGCACCGGCGGACTCCGCCGCTGCCCCCACCGCCAGCAGCACCCCCAACAGCCCCACCGACAGCCACAGCCGCCGCCCGAGCGTCGAGAAGTAGAACCGCCACACGGCCCCCGCGCAGAGCAGGAAGCCCCCGGCGAGGGCGGCGTACCCCCACCCATGGAAGACGCCCTCCCGCAGCACCCCCCAGAGGAACACCCCGACCAGGGCGGTCCGCACCACCCAGGTCACCACCTGGCGCCGCCGGGGAACCCCCACCCCGGCCAGCGCCTCACGGGCGGGCCACTCGGTCCAGTTCTCGATCGGCACGCGCGTTCCCTCCACCGTGGCCTCGGTCTCAGCCACCGGCAGCCACACGGTACGCCGGGCGTATGTGCTGGGCCCGGTAGACCACCACCCCGGTGCGGGCGAGCAGCATGGCCGCCATCGTCAGCATCGTGGCGGGGCCGCCCTGGTGGACCCCGGCCAGCACGCCCAGGCCGTACAGGCCCACCCTCAGGGCAGCGCCGCCGAGCCATATCGCCGCCGTCGCCGCGCTGCCCTTGGCCCATACCGCCCCGGAGGCGTCGGTCCATATTCGGGTGGTCCACGCCCACCCGGCTCCGGCCGCGAGACCGGCCAGTACCCCGGCCGCGAGCAGCGCCAGAGAGACCGGTCGGTGATCCGGATCGATCAGCCCGGGCTCGCGCACGGACATGAAGATCAGGACGGCCGGCAGCACCGCCCAGCTCTTGGCGTCGGAGACCACCTGCTGCGGCTTCAGCTGCCGCGCGAGGACGAGCGCGCAGACCCCGACGATCACTGCGGCGTCGAGCGGACCTGACATGGGAGTGCCTCCGTGAGAACGCGGGCGAGCCGCGAAGATGCGTGGATGACCGACGCATCCGACGCTACGGAGTCGGCTCCCGGTCCGGATCGGAGCACGGGTGGGTTCGGGGTGGAGTCCGGGTGGAGAGCCTCTCTCCACCCGGGGGTGGACGGGCTGCGGGCCGCGGCCGGGGAATCCGGCCACGGCCCGGCAGGCGTGGAGAGGCGTGGATCAGGCGTGGATCAGGCGTGGACCGAGCGTGGAGCAGCTGCGGCGTCACTCAGGCATCGATGCGCGAGCGGTCGAGCGTGGCCGCGGAGTTGGTGATGAACTCCTTGCGCGGCGCCACCTCGTTGCCCATCAGAAGATCGAAGGCGCGCTCCGCCGCCTCCAGGTCGCTGATGTTGATCCGCCGCAGGGTGCGGTGGCGCGGGTCCATCGTGGTCTCCGCGAGCTGGTCGGCGTCCATCTCACCCAGACCCTTGTAGCGCTGGATGCCCTCCTTGTAGGGAACGCCCTTGCGGTCCAGCTCCAGCAGCGTCTGCCGCAGCTCGTTGTCGGAGTAGGTGTAGATGTACTTGTCCTGCCCCTTCTTGGGGCGGGTGAGCTCCACCCGGTGCAGCGGAGGCACCGCCGAGAAGACCCGGCCCTCCTCCACCATGGGCCGCATGTAGCGCTGGAAGAGCGTCAGCAGCAGGCAGCGGATGTGCGCGCCGTCCACATCGGCGTCGGCAAGGAAGATGACCTTCCCGTACCGCGCGGCGTCGATGTCGAAGGTGCGGCCGGAACCGGCTCCTATCACCTGGATGATCGCGCCGCACTCGGCGTTCTTGAGCATGTCGGAGACCGACGACTTCTGGACATTCAGGATCTTGCCGCGGATCGGGAGCAGCGCCTGGAATTCGGAGTTCCGAGCCAGCTTCGCGGTGCCGAGCGCCGAGTCGCCCTCGACGATGAACAGCTCGCTGCGCTCGACGTCGTCGCTGCGGCAGTCGGCGAGCTTGGCCGGCAGCGAGGAGGACTCCAGCGCCGTCTTCCGCCGCTGGGCCTCCTTGTGCTGGCGGGCCGCGATGCGCGTGCGGGCCGCGGCCACCACCTTCTCCAGCACGGCCCGGGCCTGCTGCTTGGCGTCGCGCTTGGTGGAGGTCAGGAAGGCCTTGAGCTCCTTCGCGACGACGTTGGCCACGATCCGGGAGGCGGCCGAGGTACCCAGCACCTCCTTGGTCTGCCCCTCGAACTGCGGCTCGGCGAGCCGCACCGTCACGACCGCCGTGAGCCCCTCCATGGCGTCGTCCTTGACGACGTCGTCCTCGGCGACCCGCAGCAGCTTGGTCGAGCGCAGCGCCTCGTTGACGGTCTTGGCGATCGACCGCTCGAATCCGGCCACATGCGTGCCGCCCTTGGGGGTGGCGATGATGTTGACGAAGGACTTCACGGTGGCGTCGTAGCCGGTGCCCCAGCGCAGCGCGATGTCGACGCCGAGCTCGCGGGTGACCTCGGTGGGGGTCATGTGGCCGCGGTCGTCGAGGACGGGCACGGTCTCCTTGAAGGTGCCCTGGCCGCTCAGCCGCAGCACGTCGCAGACGGCCTTGTCCTGCGCGAGGTACTCGCAGAACTCGCTGATGCCGCCGTCGTAGCGGAAGGTCTCCTCGGTGCTCTCCTGGCCGTCGAGGCCGCGCTCGTCGCGGACGACGATCGTCAGGCCCGGCACCAGGAACGCCGTCTGGCGGGCACGGCCGTAGAGGTTCTCCAGGGAGAGCTTCGCGTCCTTGAGGAAGATCTGCCGGTCCGCCCAGTACCGGACGCGGGTGCCGGTGCGGGCCTTGGGGACCTTCTTGCCCTTGAGGAGGCCGTTGGCCGGGTCGAAGGGGGCGTCCGGGCCGGACTCGGTGAAGATGCCGGGGACACCGCGGCGGAAGCTGATCGAGTGCGTCCGGCTGTTCCGGTCGACCTCGACGTCCAGCCGCGACGACAGCGCGTTGACGACGGAGGCGCCGACGCCGTGCAGACCGCCGGAGGCGGCGTACGAGCCACCGCCGAACTTGCCGCCGGCGTGCAGCTTGGTCATCACGACCTCGACACCGGACAGGCCGGTCTTGGGCTCGACGTCCACGGGGATGCCACGGCCGTTGTCCCGGACCTCCACCGAACCGTCCTCGTGGAGGATCACATCGATGCGGTCGCAGTAGCCGCCCAGGGCCTCGTCGACGGAGTTGTCGATGATCTCCCAGAGGCAGTGCATCAGGCCACGGCTGTCCGTCGACCCGATGTACATGCCGGGCCGCTTGCGGACGGCTTCGAGGCCCTCGAGGACGAGCAGGTGCCGCGCGGTGTAGTTGGATCCGTCCCGGTCTGCCCCGGTCAGCAATGCGGTGGACGGCACGGACGTATCGGCGGTCACGCGGTTCGCTCCTCGCTGAATTTCTGGCTGCCCCGACTGCGGGCACATGAGTGGCTCGGTTGCCGTTCAGAGGGTACCGAGGCCTGGTAGAGCCTTTGTGCCGCCACCCTTGAGAACAACCATCCTAATCGAGATTCGATCACATGTTCGATACCCCGATGGGGTGACGTGCACATCACGTTCCCTTCGAGGCATGAACCATTTAGGCTCCGGGCACGTCCTCAAGAACAACCCGGCAAGCCGGCCGGGGAGGACGACAACCCCCAGCGACGTGAAACCGTAAGCCCACGCAATACGGCTCATTCGCCGCCAAACGTCAAGATCCGGCTCACTCGGAAGGAAGTTTCGAGGAAAAGCCACGAGCGGGAACGTTTTCGGCCTGGTTGGATGTTGACCCTGGTACGACAGCTCGTCGAGCTAGAGAAGAGGCGACGTGACTACTGTTCTGACCCCCGCGAGCCCGCTGACGGCCGCTGACCGCTGCGACCGGTGCGGCGCTCAGGCTTACCTGCGCGTCGTTCTCATGAGCGGCGGTGAACTGCTCTTCTGCGCCCACCACGGCCGCAAGTTCGAGCCAGAACTCAAGAAGATCGCCGCGGAGATACAGGACGAGACGGAGCGGTTGACCGCCGTCCCGGCGTCCGCGTCCGACGAGGACCGCTGAGTCCGCAGTGGAACGCTGACACATCGCATCCCACGACGAGCGAGGTCCGGCCATCCAGGGCTGGACAGCCGCGGGCGGCTCCCCCACCGGGGAGGCCGCCCGCTCTCGTACCCTCTTGCGATCGCGGGCGCCCCGGGCGAGCTCATCCCGGCCCCCGGTGATGGGGCCTCTGCGCCGCATGCGGCTGCTGGGGCGGTGGCGCCGCGGGCGGTGAGCCCGCCGGAAGAGATGGCTGCCGCGCCGGAGGCGCCTTCTCGGGCAGCGCGTCGCTACTGTGCGCCCGTACCAGCCCGGCCACGGCCGAGATCCGCGTATAGACCCCCGGCCGCCCCGGCTGGGCACAGCCGCTCCCCCACGACACCAGTCCCACCAGACGCCCCCGTGCCACCAGCGGCCCCCCGCTGTCGCCCTGACAGGCGTCCCGCCCGCCCAGCGGCAGGCCCCCGCAGAGCATCGTCGCGGGGCTGTACGTGCCCTCCGGCCCGCCCGGATAGGCCTGCCGGCACAGCGCGTCGGCCAGCACGAGCACCCGGGCGCCACGCAACGTCTCCGAATAGGTGCCGGTGCCGGTCAGATCTCCCCAGCCGTAGACGCCGGCCGCCGTCCCCGGCTCGTACGCCGCGTCGCCCGCCGGAGCCATGGGGATCGCGCGCGCTGCCGGCACCGGCTCCGCCAGGGTGAGGACGGCCACATCCCCGGCGTTGGTCCCCATGTCGAAATCGGGATTGACCCAGATGCCGCGGATCGGAATCTCGGCCCCCGCCCGGCTGCGAAGATCGTCCCGGCCGGCGATCACTCGCAGATCCCTGGCATCCGCCACATCGACCCCGAGCACCTCACGGCTCAGACAATGCGCGGCCGTCACAACCGTCGTACGGCCCACCACGGCCCCGCCGCAGAAGTGCCCGGACCGTAGACCGCCGAACCGCTCCCGGCTCGCCAGAGCCACCATCCAGGGCGCGTCGGACACCTTTACGACCTGACCCCCGACGACCCCGCGGTCCACCGCCCTCACCGGATGGCCGGAAACCGCCAGCAGCACGAAGGCCGCGGCCAGCGGGTACCTCAGGGCGCGCATACACTCTCCCGACACAGCGGAGTCGTTTGTCTACCCAGCGTCACCCCAGGAGGGCGTCCGCGCATCCGGAAGCCCGCAGGGCCCGGCCCCTCCGAAGAGGAACCGGGCCCTGCCGGATCGATGGGCGCGGTACCGCGACGCCAGGATCAGTCGAGGTAGTCGCGCAGAACCTGGGAGCGCGACGGGTGACGCAGCTTCGACATGGTCTTGGACTCGATCTGACGGATCCGCTCACGCGTGACGCCGTAGACCTTGCCGATCTCGTCGAGGGTCTTGGGCTGACCGTCGGTGAGACCGAAGCGCATGGAGACCACGCCCGCCTCGCGCTCGCTCAGCGTGTCCAGGACGGAGTGCAGCTGCTCCTGCAGAAGCGTGAAGCTGACCGCGTCGGCCGGCACGACCGCCTCGGAGTCCTCGATGAGGTCACCGAACTCGCTGTCGCCGTCCTCACCCAGGGGGGTGTGGAGGGAGATCGGCTCACGGCCGTACTTCTGGACCTCGATGACCTTCTCGGGGGTCATGTCGAGCTCCTTGGCCAGCTCCTCCGGGGTGGGCTCACGGCCCAGGTCCTGGAGCATCTGGCGCTGGACACGCGCGAGCTTGTTGATGACCTCGACCATGTGCACCGGGATACGGATGGTGCGGGCCTGGTCGGCCATCGCGCGCGTGATGGCCTGGCGGATCCACCACGTGGCATACGTGGAGAACTTGTAGCCCTTGGTGTAGTCGAACTTCTCCACCGCGCGGATCAGACCGAGGTTGCCCTCCTGGATCAGGTCCAGGAAGAGCATGCCGCGGCCGGTGTAGCGCTTGGCCAGGGAGACCACCAGACGGAGGTTGGCCTCCAGCAGGTGGTTCTTGGCGCGCCGGCCGTCCTCGGCGATGATCTCCAGCTCGCGCTTGAGCTTCGGGGCCAGCTTGTCGGAGTTCGCCAGCTTGTCCTCGGCGAACAGGCCGGCCTCGATGCGCTTGGCGAGCTCGACCTCCTGCTCGGCGTTGAGCAGGGGGACCTTGCCGATCTGCTTCAGGTAGTCCTTGACGGGGTCGGCAGTGGCACCGGCCACCGCGACCTGCTGCGCGGGAGCGTCGTCCTCGTCCTCGTCGGACAAAACGAAGCCCTTGGTCTCGCCGCTCTCATCCTCGTCGTCACCCTTGCCCGGGGTGGGAGTCTCTTCGAGGAGCTCGTCCTCGAGGATCTCGTCGGAGTCCTTCTTGGCGGCGGTCTTCTTGGCCGTCGTCTTCTTGGCGGTGGCCTTCTTGGCCACCGTCTTCTTGGCGACCGCCTTCTTGGCGGCGGTCTTCTTGGCGGGCGCCACGGCCTCGTCACCCTCGGCGTCGTACGCGCCCTGGGCGGACGTGCCGGACGTCGAGGAAGGCGACTGCCGGGCCGTGACCGTCTTGGAGGAAACGGCCTTGGTGGCGGTGCGCTTCGCCGGGCTCTTCGCTGCGACGCTCTTGCGGGTGCGCTTGGGCGCCTCTGCGGCACTGACCATCAGCGTCACACCCTCCTCGTCGAGGACCTGGTTGAGGCTGCGCAGAACGTTCTTCCACTGGGTTGGCGGAATCTGGTCAGCCTCGAAGGCCCGACGCACGTCGTCGCCGGCGATCTGCCCCTCGGCCTTTCCCTGCTCGATGAGCGCCATCAGAGACTCGGATTCGGCGATCTCCGGCGGGAGCGTACGGGATGTGCTGGCCGACACGAACAACCTCTCGGAACGATGGAAACGGCTTCCGGCCCCGGCCGACCCTGAATGGGCGACCGGTTCCGACGACCGTCGGCAAAGGATGAACCGACGGCGCGGGCGATAGTGCAGAGCAACACAGCACCTCGAACGAGGCCTGTATTCCCTCCGCAGCCACCACCTCTTTAGTCATCGCGCTGCCTCAAGGAGCGTTACGCCCAATCCTCGTGGCCCGAGTCACACCGCATAACGGAGTGAATCACCACTGAAGCGGACAGATCGCCGAATCGGTCGCCGTCTGCGGCCGTGCGGAACGGCCCGTCCGGCTCGCGCGTACGGCCGTACGCGCGCGCTGGACGAGCGGTCCCGCACGTACCGCCCCCGTCCGGTGCCCTTCCGCCCTCAGTGCTCGCGGGGCGCGGGCACCACGCGCTCGACCTCCGGATGCGCGACGAGCAGTTGGCGCATCGCCGCCTCGGCCCCGGCGGCGTCGCCCGCGGCCACGGCGTCGACGATCCGCAGGTGCTGGCCGACGCCCGCCTCGGAGGGGCGGTCGCAGCCGCCGGTCGAGGCGCCGGAGACATGCAGGGCGGCGGAGACGATGCCCGAGAGGTGCTCGAGCATGCGGTTGCCCGCGACCTGCAGGAGGAGGGAGTGGAACTCGGCGTCGGCGCGGGCGAAGGTGAGGGAGTCGCCCTGGGCGAGGGCGTGCCCCATGATCTCGGCCATGTCGGCGAGCCGCTGCTGGACGTCCTCGCGGCCGTGGCCGGCGGCGAGCCGGGCGGCCAGCGGCTCGATGGTCCAGCGCAGCTCGCAGAGCTCACGGCGCTGGTCCTCGCGCTGCGGCCCGAAGGCCCGCCACTCGATGATGTCGGGGTCGAGCAGGTTCCAGTCGCTGACGGGGCGGACCCGGGTGCCGACGTTGGGGCGCGCGCTGACCAGGCCCTTGGCCTCGAGGACGCGCAGGGATTCGCGGACGACGGTGCGGGAGACCTCGAAGCGCTGTCCGATCTCCTCCGGGACCAGCGGGCGGTCGGCGCCCAGATCACCGGAGACGATCATCTGGCCCAGCTGCTGGACGAGCTGGCCGTGCAGCCCTCGGCCACGGCTGCCGGCGGCGCGGCGGCCGGCGCGGCTCAGCTCCGCCTCGCCGTCCCAGGCGGGCGAGGCGACGCGGTCGGGCCCGGGGGCCTCCGCGTAGGAGTAGCGGTCTAGCTCGCCCGGGCCGGCGAGGCCGGAGTCGGCGGGGCGAGCCGCGGTCATCATGGTGTGCGCAAGGGTACTCACGCTTCCTTTGTCGGCGACACCTCGAAGCCCCTTGAGGTCTTTGGTGAAAAGCACACGAAAGGGTGATCGCCCATTACCTCGCAATTGACGTCCAAACGGACAGAATCGGGCACCTTGCGAGAGGGGGCGATTGCGGAGCGTAATGGCAGTGGGTGTTTTTCTCCCGCCCCTTCCGACCGATTGTCACTCTGCGTTCGCTGCCGTCCGGCATGGCGCAATAGCACAGCCATCACCTCGGCCGGCCACGGAATACGGTGAGGACGTAGGCGCCGAGCAACCCCGCCAGCGCCAGGGCCAGGGCCCAGCCGATGGGCTGCGACATCAGCCGCAGGGCCGCCGAGATCCCCTGATCAAGACTTGACGGCCACTGCACCACGGCGGCCGAGCGCAGCCGTTCCGGAAGCCCGATCAGCGAACGGGCGGCCGGCCGGGAGAGCAGTCCGCCCAGGACGGGCACCACCAGCGTGGGCACCGCCAGGACCGCCACCAGCCCCAGCGCGGTGGACCGGAAGAGACCCGCTGCGAGCAGCCCGGCCCAGGCGCATCCCAGGGTGAGCCCGGTCCAGCCGGCGAGCGCGGTGACCCAGCCGTCGGGGAAGAGAGCGACGGAATGGCCGAAGAGGAGCCGCACAACGGCGCCGTCGAGGGCCAGGGAGACGAGGGCAAGGAGCAGCGCGGCCGCGGCCGAGACGGCGAGCTTCGCCCCCAGCAGGCCGAGGCGGCGCGGCACGGTGCCCTGGTCGGGAGCGAGCGCCGGGTAACGGAATTCCTGGCCGAAAGCGAGCGCTCCGAGCAGCCCGGCGGCGAAGGCGGCGGGGGGCAGCGGCAGCCAGACCGGCCAGCCCGTGAGCAGCCGCAGCGCCGGAGGGGCGCCGGTCCGGGCGAGCAGTACGGAGGCGACCAGCGAGGCGGCGAGCGCGGCGGCGGCCACGTTCCAGCCGGTGCGGACGCCCGTGGCCCGGCGCAGCTCGTATCGCAGCGGCCAGACGGGGCCGGGTGCGGTGAGTCGGGCGCTGAGGCCGGTGGGGACGGCGGGGACGGCGCTTTCGGGCTGCGGAGCGCTCTCGTCCGGCTCTGCGGCCTGCGGGTCCGCGGCGTCGGTGCGACGGCCGTCGGCCCGCTCCAGGGGGGTTACGGGGCCGGTGTCGCCGGTCTCCTCGGTCAGGCGGTGCACGAGGATGCCGTGCCGGTAGGCGGTCTCGCCGACGGCCGCGCAGCTGCTGCCGTAGACGGAGATGCGGCTGCCGCCTTCGTGCACGACCTCGACGGGAGGGCCGCCCGTCACTTCGCCGGCCTTGTCGGCCTCCGCGGCGAGGACGTGGGCGAGACGGTTCGCCAGCGGCGACCGGACGGCGACGCGGGGCCGCAGTCGGCAGCCGGCGAAGGCGGCGGCCTCCTGGTCGGCGATGAGACGACCCTCGTCGATGGTGACCACCCGGTCGCCGATGCGGCCCGCCTCCTTGGCGTCACGGGAGGTGACGAGTACGGCGCCGCCCTGGGCCGCGTAACCGCGCAGCAGCCCGTGGAGCCACGCGGTCTCGCGCGGGGAGAGCCCCTCGGCGGGGTCGTCGAGTACGAGCGTGTGGGGGTCGCCGAGGAGGGCGGAGGCAAGGCCGAGACGGCGGTCCATGCCGAGCGAGAAGTCGCCGAGGCGCTGGTCCGCGAGGCCGCTGAGCCCGACGACCTCGAGGACGTCGTCGGCGCGCTCGACGGGGACCCCCGCGGCCGCGCTGAGCATGCGCAGGTGGCCACGGGCGGTGCGGGAGGGGTGGCCGGGGACGTCGCCGAGCAGGACGCCGATCTCGCGGGTGGGGTGGGGGATCCGGTCCAGGGTGCGACCGCGGAAGAGGGCGACGCCACGGCCGGGGTCGAGGCGCAGCATGAGGCGCAGGGCGGTGGTCTTGCCCGCTCCGGGCTCGCCGAGCAGGACGGTGACGCGCCCGGGGCGGGCCTCGAAGGTGAGGTCGTCGACGACGGGAGGCTGTTGGCGGCGGGGAACGCTGGTCAGTCCGATGGCCTGAATCATGGCTTCACTCGCGGGACGACGGGACCGTACCGCAGCACCGTAACCCGATATGTCCTATTTGCTACGCAACGCCGGCATCTTCAGACACGCGTGTCACATCCGTGCGGGTGCGACGTCCCAGGGCCCGCGACTTCCGGCCGCCCGGCCCGGGCTAGGCCTCGGGCCGGAGCATCGGGGGGTTGAGCAGGGTGGCACCGCCCGCGCTGAAGAGCTGCGCCGGTCGCCCTCCCTGGCGTGTCGTCGTCCCGCCCGTCGGCACCAGGAAGCCGGGGGTGCCGGTGACCTTGCGGTGGAAGTTGCGGGGGTCCAGGGCCACGCCCCACACCGCTTCGTAGACCCGGCGCAGCTCCCCGACGGTGAACTCCTGGGGGCAGAAGGCGGTGGCCAGCGAGGAGTACTCGATCTTCGAACGGGCGCGCTCGACGCCGTCCGCGAGGATGCGGGCGTGGTCAAAGGCCAGCGGCGCGGCCTGTTCGTCCTCGCGGCCGTAGCCGACCTCCTGGTCCAGCAGGTCCTCCACCGGCGCCCAGCGCACGCTGCGCGCGTCGCCACCGGGGCGCGGGGCGGGCAGGTCGGGCGCGAGCGCGAGGTGCGCGACGCTCACCACCCGCATGCGCGGGTCGCGCTTGGGGTCGCCGTAGGTGGCGAGCTGCTCGAGGTGTGCGGCGTTGGCGATCGCCGGCCCCGCCGGGTCGTGGGCGTGCAGCCCCGTCTCCTCGGCCAGCTCGCGCGCGGCCGCCGTCGCCAGGTCCTCGTCACCCCGCACGAACCCGCCGGGCAGCGCCCAGCGGCCCTGGAACGGGGGCTCGCCACGCCGCACGGCCAGCGCGCACAGCGCGTGCCGCCGCACGGTGAGCACGACCAGGTCGACGGTGACTGCGAAGGGCGGGTAAGCCGACGGGTCGTAAGGCATGACGCGATCATAGTCGTCTTCCTGACGATAAACAGGCTCTTGACCATTGCCCGCCAGGGGGCCGTCGGACAACCTGACACGCATGACGTTCACGCCCCCAACTGCAGGCCATCGGCGGCCTCCTCGACCATGCCCAGTCCGAGCCGGCTGACCCTCACGGCGAACGGCTGCTCGGCGACGCGGAGCCCGGTGAACCGCAGCTCGCCCAGCGGTGCGGTGCGCGGCGGCCGGACAGCCACGCTGCCTGCCGGAACATCGGGGCGCACCCCGGCGAGCGACGCCAGCAACTGGACCGCGCCGGCCGCCGCGACGGCCGCGGGCCGGCAGGCCGCGGGATGTGGCAGGGGCGCGCTGCCGGTGATGCGCTGCTCCCCCGCGTACATCTCCGGCAGCCGGTAACCGAAGGCCTCAGCCGCGTCCAACGCCCCGCGCAACAGGCCGCTTGCTTCCTTCTCATAACCGGCCGCCACGAGCCCGGCCACGGCGACGGCCGTCTCATGGACGCGCACGGCCCCGCTGCGGTGGCCGAACGGGTTGTGCCCCGGCTCCTTGGCCCCCAGGCTGCGCAGCCCCCAGCCGGAATCGAGGGCGGGGCCGCCCAGGAGCCGGGCCACCTGCTCGGTCTGCACCCTGTCCAGCAGTCCAGCGGCGTACGCGCCGCCGCCGAGCAGGCCCGTGTCGAGCAGATGAGCGGCGGCGCTGCCGAGGTGAGGTATCCGCCGCCCGTCGGGGGTGCGCGCCGCCACGGGTCGGCCGCCGCCCAGGTCGTCGGTCCAGAACTCCTCCTGAAAGCGGCGCCGCAGACCGGCCGCCCACTCCCGCAGCCCGGCCGCGCCGGGGCGGCCGTAGGACTCGAGCAGGTCGGCGCCGAGCAGGGCGGCCCGGTGCGCGTGCGCCTGGACCTCACAGCGGTAGGGGCCTCCCGGCGCCGGGTCCGGGAGGTACACCCCGTCCCGGACGGACGCCCGCAGCCACTCCAGGCACCCCTCGGCCGCGGGCAGCAGCCCCTCCGTCTCCTGGTCGGCCAGGCCCCAGCGCCTGGCCTCCGCGAGGACGACGGGGAACAGCAGCGTCGCCTCCACGCCCGTACAACCGGGCGGCAGGTGGGCCCCCGAGTGCCGCAGCGCGCCGGGAATGCGGCCGCGGTCGGGCCCCGGCCCGGGCAGTTGCATACGAGCCAGGGTGCGCAGCGTGCCCGCGGCCAGGCGGACCCCCAGGGGCAGCGTCATGCGGGCGGCCCACAGCGCCTCGGCGGGGGCGAGATGACCGCAGCGCCAGGGAATGCCGGCGGCGAGATGGACGTCGCCCGGATGCCCGGGGTCGCGTACGAGCAGGGCCCGGAGGTCGGCGAGGCTCGCCGCCAGCAGTGCGGCCGCCCGTGGGTCGTCCCCGTCGGCCTCCGCGTCGCCCCAGGGAGGCGGTGCCCCGCCCCGGCTGGCGGCGACGGGCTCGG
This sequence comes from Streptomyces sp. NPDC021096, assembly GCF_040641275.1. NCBI lineage: Bacteria > Bacillati > Actinomycetota > Actinomycetes > Kitasatosporales > Streptomycetaceae > Streptomyces > Streptomyces sp. NPDC021096. Next base: position 195,412 of record NZ_JBFADG010000006.1, read on the forward strand.
GCGTGCGGGGCCTGCCCGGCAGTTCAGGCCGGACCCGTAGTTCGATGTTCCGGCTGCCGCCGGGCGGCAGCTGTATCTCCCAGCACAGCAGCCCGGCCGAGGCGAGTACGTCCCCCGGCTGGGGGTCGGCCGTGACCACCGCGTGCAAGCCGGGCGCCGACCAACGCAGCCCCGAGGCGTGCACGGCGGCCGGGATCTCGGGGCCGGCGCGTCCGGCGGCGATCGCGCCCAGCTCGGCGAGGTCGGTGCCCAGGGACACCTCGACCACCAGCCGCAGCTCCTGCACGGCCGCGCTGCGCACGGTGATCCGCTCGACGCCCTCGGCGTCCCGCACCCGCTCGACGGTCACAGCCGGGTCGGGCCCCGCCTCGGCGGGAGTCCGCACCGTGCCGACGAAGCGGGCCCGGTCCGCGGTGAGCATGCGCCCCTGGACGGGGACCGGCTCGGCGCCGGCGACCTTCACCCGGCACCTCGCCAGCAGGCGGCGCCCACCCCTGTAGAAGCCTTCGAGTCCGTCGCCGGTGAGCTGCCCGTGCTCCCCGGAGATGGCGAACGCGGGCAGGGCGACGCAGATCAGCGCCTGATGAACGGGTTGCGGTGCGGGGGCCCGTCCGGCCGGGGGGCGCCGTTGCTCGGGTGGGCGGTGGATCGAAGGGCCGTTGGGGGCAATGCCTTGCACGTGTCTGCGCTCCCTTGGGCGTCACGGACCTGGACGACCGACAACGAGTGCGGGCCACTCAGGTGAACGGCGGCGGACCCGCCGAGGTCACGGGGGCCCGCCCGTGGCGAACCTCACTGCCGACCCCGCACCCCCCGATGCCCCGCGCGCCGCCGCGTGCGCGCCTTCCCCGCCGGTCCGTTCGCACCGGCCGCCCCGTCCGGGCGGCTCTTCCCGTTCGCACCTCCGGGGCCGGCGGGGCTGGTTCCGCGTCGGCGCGACCCGCCTGCCGGGGTCGCGGCCTCGACGGTGGCCTGGGCGGTGGCCCGGCCTGTAACCGCGTTGTCCGTCGCCTGCGTGTCACCAGGCGCTTCCGCCTCCATCGCCGCTTCCAGTACGTCGTTCTCCGGCGTATCGGCGGAAGCCGTCGGCGCCGAGGCCCCGGCCTGGTCGGCTCCGGCGCCGGCGGTCCGGTGGTTCACTACGCGGTCGGCGCGTTCACGGCGCAGACAGCGGCGCAGGAGCTCGGGGTCCATGCCGTCGTTGCACGCGCGGTGCAGCAGTTGGGCGAACAGGTACTCGGGGTCGGCGCTCAGGGCCCGGCTGAGGGCGACCCGGGCCTCGGGGTGATCACCGGTCGACCAGGCGACCCAGCCGGCGAGGGTGAGGGGTGCCGCCGCGTGTTCGACGTACGGCCCCACACAGCGGCGGGCCAGGGCGCGCCAGACGCGCAGCGCCGCCGGGGCCTGCGGTCCTTCCATCCACTCCGCGGCGCGGTCGCGCGTGGTGCGGTCCTGGAGGCCGAGGACGATGGCCGCCGCCTCGTCGGACGCCAGCAGGTCGTCGTCCCTCGCGTCGGCCTCCGGCAGGGACGCGGCGGGCGGGGCGTCGTGGAACCGCTCCATGACCAGGCGCGCGAGATCCAGGGTCTCGTGGCGGACCGTCTCGCAGTCCGTTCCCCTGAGGATGCGCGGGATGAGATCCGCGGCGGCCGCGTCCAGCGCCGATTCCTGTTCCTCGGCCCGCCGGCCGGTGAGCGGGGCGTAGCGGGACTCCATCTCGCGCAGTGTTCCGCGCACCTGGATGCCGGCGTAGGCGGCTGCCGCGGCCATCACCGAGGTGCCGGGCACAGCCAGAGGGGTGCCTTCCGGCGGACAGCAGCGCTCGTCGGGGCAGCAGTAGGACCAGAACCGGCCGCCGGAGATACACAGCGCCTCGTACACCGGCACGTCCAACCCGCCGCACGCCAGGCGCAGGCTCTGGGCGAGCGGGCGGAGCCGCTCCATCACCTGCCGTGCGCTCTCCTCTTCCTTCGCAGGGTCCTGGCACAGGAACAGGACGATGCCGTCGGGCCGGGAGCCCCGCTTGCCGCAGCCCGCGACGAGGGTTTCGGCGAGCTGGTCGCTGACATCGCTCCACTCCTCTTCGTTGTCCGGAATCCCGAGCCTGAGCCGGCCTCCGAAGCGTCCGCGCTCGCCGTGCAGGGCCAGCATGACGACCGAATCGGTTGGATGAAACCCCATCAGGTAGGGCAGGGCGTCGGCGAGTTCGGCCGGGCTGCGGAGGGTGATCTGGGTCTCCGTCCGGGATTCCCACGCGGGCGTCGAGGCGGCGGACGAGGCGGATGTGCGGGCGGATTCGTTGTGCTGCGTCATGGCCCGAGAGTCCCGCGGCCCCGGGAGAGCCCGCCAGCCCTGTGGATAACTCCAGACATCTTGTCGTACTAACTCTGTGGATAACCGCCTGCCCGGGTTTTCCACAGGTCCGGCGGCCCATTCGCGCTTTGTCAGTGCCCTCGTGTTGCATGGGGCCATGACCAACGAAGCCCTCCGCACCTCGGCGGACACCGTTCTCGCCCGCCTCGTCGGAGACACCACGGGTACGGCGAGACTGCGCGAGGACCAGTGGCGCGCGATCGAGGCGCTCGTCGCCGACCGTCGCCGCGCGCTGGTCGTGCAGCGCACCGGCTGGGGCAAGTCCGCGGTGTACTTCGTCGCGACCGCGCTGCTGCGCGAGCGCGGCGCCGGCCCGACGGTGATCGTTTCCCCGCTGCTCGCGCTCATGCGGAACCAGGTGGACGCGGCCGCCCGGGCGGGCATCCACGCCCGCACGATCAACTCCTCCAACACCGAGGAGTGGGAGACCGTGCAGGCCGAGGTGGCGGCGGGCGAGGTCGACGTGCTGCTGGTGAGCCCCGAGCGGCTCAACAATCCCGACTTCCGCGACCAGGTGCTGCCCAAGCTCGCCGCCGCCACCGGCCTGCTGGTCGTCGACGAGGCCCACTGCATCTCCGACTGGGGCCACGACTTCCGCCCGGACTACCGCCGGCTGCGCACCATGCTGGCCGACCTGCCGCCGGGCGTGCCCGTGCTCGCGACCACCGCCACGGCCAACGCCCGTGTCACCGCCGACGTCGCCGAACAGCTGGGCACGGGCGAGGGCGCGGAGGAGGCGCTCGTCCTGCGTGGCCCGCTGGACCGGGAGAGCCTGAGCCTGAGCGTGCTGAGCCTGCCGGACGCCGCCCACCGGCTGGCCTGGCTCGCCGACCACCTCGACGACCTGCCGGGCTCCGGGATCATCTACACCCTGACCGTCGCGGCGGCCGAGGAGGTGACGGCCTTCCTTCGCCGGCGCGGGCACACCGTGGCGTCGTACACGGGCAAGACGGAGAACGCCGACCGGCAGCAGGCGGAGGAGGACCTGCTCGCCAACCGGGTCAAGGCGCTCGTGGCCACCTCCGCGCTGGGCATGGGCTTCGACAAGCCGGACCTCGGCTTCGTGGTCCACCTGGGCTCGCCCTCCTCCCCCATCGCCTACTACCAGCAGGTGGGCCGCGCCGGCCGTGGCGTGCAGCACGCCGAGGTGCTGCTGCTGCCGGGCCGCGAGGACGAGGCGATCTGGAAGTACTTCGCCTCGCTGGCCTTCCCTCCCGAGGAGCAGGTCCGCCGCACGCTGGACGTACTGGCCGCCGCCGGGCGTCCGGTGTCGCTGCCCGCTCTTGAGCCCCAGGTGGAGCTTCGACGCTCCCGGCTGGAGACCATGCTCAAGGTCCTCGACGTGGACGGGGCCGTCCACCGGGTGCGCGGGGGCTGGACCTCGACGGGCGAGCCCTGGGTGTACGACGCCGAGCGGTACGCATGGGTCGCGCGCCAGCGCGAGGCGGAGCAGCAGGCGATGCGCGAGTACGCCACGACCACGCAGTGCCGGATGGAGTTCCTGCGGCGCCAGCTGGACGACGAGCAGGCCGCCCCGTGCGGACGGTGCGACAACTGCGCGGCTCCCCGGTTCACCGCGGATGTCTCCTCCGGGGCGCTGGACGCCTCCCGGGGCGAGCTGGGCCGCCCGGGAGTGGAGGTGGAGCCGCGACGGATGTGGCCGACGGGCATGCCTGCGGTCGGCGTGGACCTCAAGGGCCGTATCCCGGCGGGCGAGCAGGCCTCTCCCGGCCGGGCGCTGGGGCGGCTCTCCGACATCGGCTGGGGCAACCGGCTGCGTCCCCTCCTCGCCCCGCAGGCTCCGGACGCCGAGATTCCGGACGATGTGGCCGACGCCGTGGTCACCGTTCTGACCGACTGGGCCCGGGGGCCCGGCGGTTGGGCATCGGGGGCACCGGACGCTCCCGCCCGGCCGGTGGGTGTCGTCACCGTCGCCTCCCGCACCCGGCCGCGCCTGATCGGCTCCCTGGGCGAGCGCATCGCCCGGATCGGCCGCATGCCGATGCTCGGCACGGTCGAGTACGGGCACGGGGAAGCGGACACGCGGGTGCCGCGTACCAACAGCGCACAGCGTCTGCGGGCATTGGACGGAGCGCTGACCGTCCCTCCGGCCCTCGCCGAGGCGCTGGCCTCGGCCGGTGGTCCGGTGCTGCTCGTGGACGATCTGGCGGATACGGGCTGGACGCTCGCCGTGGCGGCACGGCTGCTGCGGCGATCCGGGGCGAAGGAGGTGTTTCCGCTGGTCCTGGCCGTCCAGGGGTGAGCGCGGACGGGCAGGAGAGGCGAAGGGGAATTTCGTCGGCGGACCGCCAGATACCGGTCAGTGGCGCCAATTGATCGTTGCCGCACGGCCGGTGGGACCGCGAGAATTGGACCGACTCCCCACTCCCGCCCGTCGGCGGCCTGCCGGGACCGCCGTCGCGGCGTGCCGCCCTGCCTGCATCCCGCCCGACCAGCGGGCGTGCAGACGAAGGGAGAATCATGGCCTTCGGCACCGCCTCGCCGCCGTCCGCCGACTCCGTCACCCGTCTGAGCAGGCTGCTCGAGCCCGCTGAGTGGGTCGCGTCCGGAGTCCCCCCGCTACGCAGTCCGCGCGAGGTCGTCAGGGGGCTGTACGCCAGGCACCGGCCGGCTCCGTCCACAGCCGTCGCCGCCGTCTTCCATTCGGACGACCGGCTGGCGGCAAGCGCCTCCTTCGCCCGGCCGGCCATGCGGACGAGCGCCACCGACGGCTGGGAGCTGCGCAACGCACTGCTCTCGCAGCTCCGTCTGGTGATCCCGCACGACCTGCGCAGACGCACCCCGGCCCGTACGGCCGTACTGCTCTACTGCCGCGAGGGCGAGGCCCATTGGACCGAGGAGGACGGCGCCTGGATGTGGGCGCTGCGGGACGCCTGCACGCTGCACGGGCTGCGCTGCGGCGCCTACATCACGCTCACCGCGGCCGGCTGGCACATCCTGGGCGAGGGGCGCAGCGGGCGCTACCCCCGCTCCTCCGCACGTCCGGCCGCGCCGATCGGCTTCGGCGGCGGGGCGCCCGAAGCGCACCGCCACACGGCCGCCCGGTGACACGGGAGGACACGGCGGCCGACGCGCTCCCTCAGGAGCGGACGGCCACCGCGATCACCCGTCAGGCGCTGGCGGGCAGAAGGGCGTTGACCCGCTGCGGATCGCCGCAGACGATCAGCAGCGCACCCGCGCGGGCCATGGCCGCGGGAAGCGCACCAGCCACCGCCGCGTCCGAACCGCCGTTGACGGCGACGACCACGACGGGGCGGGTCGAGATCCGGTCGGCATCGGCGGCCGCGTAGAAGACGTCCTCCGCGGCATCGTGCTGCGCCCAGTAGGACGCCTCGCCGAAGGACAGCTCGTGCGCGGCCCACGGGTGTGCCTCACCGGTGGTGAGGACCAGGACCTCGCCGGGCGACCGGCCGGTGTCGAGCAGCAGGTCGACGGCCTCGTCCGCGGCGTCCAGGGCACCCTGCGCCGAGGCGGGGATCAGCTGGATCTGCGGCGTGGCCGCCTGCGCGCCCACCTCAGCGGCACGCGGGGCGCGCGGGGAGGGAACGGGTCCGCTGCGCGGGCCGGGGCTGCCGGACCGCGTCGGAGCCGGGCGGGGACCAGGGACAGGGCGGGGGGTCATCGCGGGGCGGCCGGCGGCCGGAACTGCGCGGGGACCCGGGACACTCTCGTGAATCTGAGGCTCCTCGGGGATGAGAGGCATGAAATGATGTTTATCAAACGCCGGTGCGAGTCGCGTCGGCGGGTGGCGTTTTGGGCCACTCAGAAGTCGAAGCCGAGCTGGCCTCCGGCCTCCAATGCCACGTTTTCCGGGGCGATACGGGCCCGCTTGAGGTGCTGCCACTTGGGCAGCGCGTCCAGGTAGGACCAGGACAGCCGGTGGTGCGGGGTCGGGCCCAGCTCTTCCAGGGCGGCGCGGTGCACCGGCGAGGGGTATCCGGCGTTGTCGCAGAACCCGAAGTCGGTGTGGCTCGCGCCCAGTTCGGCCATCATCGTGTCGCGCCGCACCTTGGCGATCACGGAGGCCGCCGCCACGGCCACACAGGACTGGTCGCCCTTGATGACCGTACGGACCTTCCACGGGTCGCCGAGGTAGTCGTGCTTGCCGTCGAGGATCACCGCGTCCGGCCGCACGGGCAACGCCTCCAGGGCGCGCGTCGCGGCCAGCCGCAGGGCCGCCGTCATGCCCAGCTCGTCGATCTCCTGCGGGGAGGAGTGGCCCAGGGCGTAGGCCGTGACCCACGTCTCCAGGGTCTCGGCGAGCGCGGTGCGCCGCTTGAGCGTCAGCAGCTTGGAGTCCGTGAGGCCCTCGGGCGGACGGCGCAGGCCGGTGATGGCCGCGCACACGGTGACGGGTCCGGCCCAGGCGCCCCGGCCGACCTCGTCCACACCGGCGACGATCTTTGCTCCGGTCGTCGCTCGGAGCGAGCGCTCGACGCTGTGGGTAGGCGGTTGGTAGGGCATGGCGCCTGTAAGGTTACGCCCCCGCGCCCGGCGTGTCCCGCCCCGCCCCCACTCCTCGCCCTGCGCTCAGCGCGCGGCCCGCGGCAGCCAGTCGGGGAGCGCCTCGGTGTGCCGCAGCCAGTCCGCCGGCGGAGCGCCTCGTTCCGCTGCGGCGACCACGCCGCCCGCGATCGCGGAGGTGGTGTCCACATCGCCGCCGGCCTGCGCCGTCGTCCAGAACGCCTCCTCGAACGAGTCGAGATGGCGGGCCGCCGCCCACAGCGCGAACGGCACGGTGTCATGTGCGCTGGTACGGCGGCCGCAGCCCAGGACGGCGGCGACGGTGGTCGCGTCGCCGTAGTCGAGCATGTCGCGGGCTCGGCGCAGCCCCGCCTGGACCGCGCTGCGCGGCACGAGTGCGATCACGCCGTCCAGCAGGGCCTCGGGGGTGACGGTCCCCGCTGGGCCGGCGGCGATGGCGGAAGCGGCGGCCACGGCCATGCTGCCGGCCACCGCTTCGCGGTGCTGGTGGGTGGTGTAGGCCGAGATCTCCGCCTGGTGGGTCGCCTGCTCGGGGTCGTCGGCGTACCAGGCGCCGAGCGGGGCGATGCGCATGGCGGCGCCGTTGCCCCAGGAGCCCTGGCCCTTGAACAGGGCGGCGGCCAGCTCCCGCCAGTCGCCGCCTTCCCTGACCAGGCGCAGCATGCGGTTGACCGCCGGGCCGTAGCCGCGGTCGAAGTCGTGGTGCTCGGCGAAGGACTGTGCGAGGGCGTCCTGGTCGATGCGGCCGTGCCGGGCGAGGACGGCCAGCACGGAGCAGGCCATCTCGGTGTCGTCGGTCCATTGCCAGGGTGCGGGCGGCAGCTCGCGGCGCTTGAGCGACGGATAGTTGGCGGGGACGAAGAACTGGGAGCCGAGGGCGTCGCCCACGGCCAGCCCTCGCAGGCTCGCCAGGGCTCGGGGGAATCGGTCAGCTGTCATCGCTGCGAACTCTAACCGGTGAAGCCATACGATTCGGGGGTGCACCAGCGGTCGAACGGCCGGTCCAGGTGATACCTGCCGTCCGGTCCGAGCAGCAGCATGCGCGTCTCGCCGTTGCCGGGATTCGACAGACATTCGAACTCGGCGACGCTCCAGTGCAGCCACCTCATGCAGAACAGCCGCATGGTCAGGCCATGGGTGACGAGCAGGACGTTCGGCGGGTGGCCGGGGTCCTCGAAGCTGCGCCACAGGCTCTCCAGGAAGGAGCCGACCCGGTCGTAGACGTCGGCGCCCGACTCGCCCTGCGCGAAGCGGTAGAAGAAGTGGCCGTAGGTGTCCCGGTAGGCCTTCTGGCGGCGCACGTCCTCCCGCTCCTGCCAGTTTCCCCAGTCCTGCTCCCTCAGGCGCGGCTCCTCCCGGACGCGGATCCGGCTCGGGTCGAGGCCGAGGGCATGGAAGGTCTGATGGGTGCGCCGGTACGGCGAGACGTAGGCGGAGACGTATTCCTCCCCGAACACCGCCCGCAGCCGCAGGCCGGCCGCCTCGGCCTGCTTGCGGCCGGTCGTCGTCAGCGACAGGGCGTGGTCGGGCTCGCGTTCGTAGACGGTGTCGTCGACATTGCCTTCGGACTCTCCGTGCCGGAGGAGGACTATGCGCCGGGGCCGTGCCATGCCGTCAACCCTAGTTCGAGCCGTCGGCGGCCGCCTCGTGGGTCCGGGTGAGCAGTGCCCGGCCGGCGCGTATTTCGCACCGGTGGCCGGTGAAGCGACGGTGCAGCGCCCGGTCGTGGGAGACGATCACCAGGGCCCCGGCCCACGCGTCCAAAGCCTGCTCGAGCTGCTCGACCAGGCCGAGGGCGAGGTGATTGGCGGGCTCGTCGAGCAGCAGCAGGTCGGCGGGGCGGGCCAGCAGCCGGGCGAGGGCGAGGCGGCGGCGCTGTCCGGCCGAGAGCGATCCGACGGGCACGTGAAGGTCGCGTTCCCGGAAGAGTCCGTAGGACAACAGGAGGGCCTCCTGCTCTTCGTCCGTCCCCGGCAGCCCTCGGCGGAAGGCCTCCAGCAGCCGCTCGGCCGGTCGGCTCACGGGAATCTCCTGGGCGAGGTAGCCGATGCGGCCGCTCCTGTGGACCGTGCCGGTGTCGGGCCGGGCGACCCCCGCCATCAGGCGCAGCAGCGTCGACTTCCCGGCGCCGTTGGCCCCGTGCACCAGCAGCCGCTCCCCTGCCCGTACCTCCAGGGCGTCGACGGCGAGGCGGTCGCCGACCCGTACGTTCTCGAGCGTCACGAGGGCCCCTCCTGCGGTTCCCACGGCCGGCCGGGCGGTGAAGCGCAGCGGTTCCGGCGGACGGGGCACGGGAGTCTCCTCCAGTCTGCGAAGCCGTTCCCGGGCATTGCGCACGCGGCTGGAGACCGAGGACTGCACGCGCGCCTTGTCCCGGTCGTAGGCCATCTTGTTGCCGTCCTTGATGGCACGTCCCTGGGCCACGGCGCGGGCGGTGGTCCGGGCGGTCTCGGTGAGCGCCTCGGTCTCCGCACACCAGCGTTCGTATGCCTCTTCCCACCGTCGGCGGGCCGCGGTGTGCTCCGCGAGGTAGCCGGCGTAGCCGCCGCCGTAGCGGACCAGGGTCCGCCGGTCGGCGTCGACCTCGACCACGGCGGTGGCGACGCGTTCGAGGAAGACCCGGTCGTGGGAGATGGCCACCACTGTGCCGCGATGGGCGTGCAGGGCGTCCTCCAGCCAGGCCAGGGACGCGCCGTCCAGATGGTTGGTGGGTTCGTCCAGCAGCATGACCTCGGGTGCGGCGGCGAGGGTGCAGGCCAGGCCGAGCCGGGCCTGTTCGCCGCCCGAGAGGGTGCCCAGGCGGCGGTCCCGGTCGAGATGGCCGACGCCCAGGCCGTGCAGGGCCTTGTCGACCCGGGCGTCGGCTTCGTAACCGCCGCGGGCCTCGAAGGCCGTGAGCAGGTCCCCGTATTCCTCGAGCGTGCCGGGTCCGGCCGTGGCCAGGGTGGTCTCCAGCTCGCGCAGGCGACCCTCCATGGTGCGCAGTTCGGCGAGGGCCGCGTCGACCGCCTGCGCGACCGTGCCGTCCGGGGGCAGGTCGGGCGTCTGGCCGAGGTATCCGATGCCGCCGTCGGCCAAGGCCACCACCGTGCCGTCATCGGGCCGCTCCGCTTTGGCCAGGAGCTTCAGCAGGGTGGACTTTCCGGCGCCGTTCTCCCCGACGACACCGACTCTTTCGCCCGCCCGCACCGAGAGGGACACGCCGTCGAGGAGCAGGCGGTCGCCACGAGAGAGGGACACCTCGCGCAGGGAGAGCTGGGTAGGCATGAAGGGACCTCCGAGAACAGGCAGGCGACCAAACAGCAAACGCAACCAGTGTTGCGTTACGCTCAGCATGACAGAGCCCCACCCCTTAACGCAACAGGAGTTGCAGTTGCCTGCGGAGGCCCCCTCCCCCAGCACCCCGGGCACCGTGCGCCCCGGCGGCCGCACCGCCCGCACCCGTGCCGCCGTGCGCGACGCCGTCCTCACCGGACTGGCGGAGCACGGTTACCCCGGGCTGAGCGTCGAGTACGTCGCCGAGCACTCCGGCGTTCACAAGACCACGCTGTACCGCCGCTGGGGCAGCGTCGAAGGGCTGGTGGCGGACGCCCTCGATCTGGCGGGCGAGGACAGCTGGACCCCTCCGGACACCGGCTCCCTGCGAGGCGACCTGCTGGCTCTGGCCCATGAGGTCGTCGACACCTTCAGCGACCCGGTGGTCGCGGCCGCCCCCACCGCCTTCATCAGCGCGGCTTTCCAGTCCGAACGCGCCTCAGAGGCGCTGCGCCGCTTCTACGCCGAGCGCTTCGGGCGCTGCGCGCCGATGGTCGAGCGGGCCGTCGAGCGCGGCGAGGCCCCGCCCGGCACCGACGCGGGCGCGGTCGCGCGAGCGGTGTCCGCGCCGTTGTTCTTCCGGCTGTTCATCACCCGCGAACCCGTCGACGCGGCCGTGGCGGAGCAGGCAGCCGACAGCGTGCTCGCCGGGGTCCGGGCGGGGGTCTACGCCCCGGCGGCGTGACGGCGGACGGCACTCCTGACGCCGGGCCGGGAACGCCCCGGGCCGGTCGTCACACCGTCCACGCCTGCTCTATCTCCACGACGTCGCCGGTGATGGCCGCGACGTCGGCCTCGGTCTGCGCCCGAAGACCGAGCCGCTCCACCCGGTCCGCACGGTATTTCCCGTGCTCGGCCTCGGAGTTCCACATCGACAGCACGAGGAACTCCTGGCCGGGCGCTTCGCCGAAGACGCCGCGCAGCATTCCGGGCGAGCCGGCCATCGCCGGATTCCACACCTTCTCCTGCATGAGCGTGAAGTGCTCGACCCGGTTCTCACGGACCCGGCAGTGGGCGAAGCGCACGACGTCCGCATCCGTGAACTGCGGCCGGAATCCGACCTTCACATCGAAGCGGTGCTCGAAGAGCCGCACCTGGGTGTTCCTGAACGTGCCGACCTGCGAGGCCGCCAGCCGGTCGTGCGAGCGCGCCATGAAGGAGTCGTAGAACGCCCGGCTCTCCCAGAAGCCGAAGAGGTGCACCACATCGGGGCGCGCCCGGCTCCAGCCTCCCCCCTGCCCCCGGAACCCGGGCTCACCGAGCAACCCCGCCCACTTCCGCTGCCCCCGCTCGAACCCACGGCGGTCCACCACGGTGCAGCGAATCCACTTGACCAGCACCGAGCCATCGTACGGCTCAGGCAGTGGCCCGGGTCACGTACCGGAGGAGTACACGCGGGCGAGCGTCGAGGAATCCGCGGCGTCCAGTTCGATCCGGAACTCGCTCCGCAGTACCTCGGTCAACTCCTCCACCGGGACCACCCGTTGTTCCATCGAGCCGTCGGGATGTGCGGTCGCGAGCGTCGAGCCCACGAGCATCCGCCGTAGGCCCGGCTCCGTCTGCTGGATGATCGGCCGGGAGACGAACGGCGAGCGGGGATGCGTCGAGGTGTAGTGGTTCATCAGGACATAGTCGATCGGAAAACGGTCCTCCGGACCGACGGCGTAAAGGTCGCGCCAACCGTCCGACCGGAGCGTGCGCAGAACGTAGACGTCCTTCTCTTCACGCCCGATTCCAAACCGCCACTTTCCCTGCCCGGCTTCCGCCCCGTCCCTCAGGGGCAGCGGTTCCAGCAGGCCCTCACCGCCGAACCCGACGTCGCACAGCCACTCCTCACCGTCGGCCTCCACCTTCAAGGCCATGTGGGTGACCGGACGCAGACTCTCGCTGCCCGAACGCACCCGCGCGCCGAGCCCCGAGAAGGTGAACCCGATGCGTTCGAGAGCGGCGGCCAGCAGGGAGTTCTGTTCGTAGCAGTAGCCGCCGCGCTTCTGCGCCACCATCTTGTCCTGCAGCGCCTTGATGTCCAGCAGCACCGGACGGCCCAGGATCACCTCGAGATTCTCGAAGGGAATCGCCGCCACATGTCTGCGGTGCAGCGCCCGCAGTGTCTCCAGGTCCGGCCGGACGGGCCCCTCCCAGCCGATCCGAGCCAGATAGGCATCGAGGTCCAATTCCTCACCGCACCATATGGAATTACTCATTCCCCACCTCCGCCTTCCAGTTGATCACTGCACCAGTATTCACACAGGGGCAGGGACCCGGATACGCCGATGGGGGAGCCGGCACAAAGCCGGCTCCCCCATCGGTCATACGACGGTCAGCCGCTCACATGGAGCGACGGGCAGCGACGTACGGCGCTGACCGCGCGATCAGCTGCAGCCGCTGGTCGAACCGCAGCCCTCGCAGAGGTAGCAGCTGCCCGCACGGCGCATCTTCGTGCCGCAGGAGAAGCACAGCGGGGCGTCCGCGTTCAGGCCGAGCTGCATCTCCACCAGCTCGGTGGAGTTGTGCACCTGCTTGGGGGCCGGGGCCGGGGCGGGCTGGGCCGGGACGTCGGGCTTGGGAGCCTGGAGGTGACGCGGCGCCGACTGGGCCAGGCCCTCGACGTCCACCTCGTCGTCGCCCGCTTCGTACGACCCGGTGTCCAGGTGACGCTGACGCTCCTCGGCGGAGTGGATGCCCAGCGCCGAGCGCGTCTCGAAGGGCAGGAAGTCCAGCGCCAGGCGGCGGAAGATGTAGTCGACGATCGACTGCGCCATCCGCACGTCCGGGTCGTCCGTCATGCCGGCCGGCTCGAAGCGCATGTTGGTGAACTTCGAGACGTAGGTCTCCAGCGGGACGCCGTACTGCAGACCGACCGAGACGGCGATCGAGAAGGCGTCCATCATGCCCGCGAGGGTCGAGCCCTGCTTGGACATCTTCAGGAAGACCTCACCCAGACCGTCGTCCGGGTAGGAGTTGGCGGTCATGTAGCCCTCGGCGCCACCCACCGTGAAGGAGGTGGTGATGCCCGGACGGCCCTTGGGCAGGCGCTTGCGGACCGGACGGTACTCGACGACCTTCTCCGCGGCGGCGGGAGCGACGGCCTCGGGGGCCTTGGCCTGCTCCTTCTTCTTGGCGGAGAGCGGCTGGCCGACCTTGCAGTTGTCGCGGTAGATCGCGAGCGCCTTCAGACCGAGCTTCCAGCCCTCGAAGTAGACCTCCTCGACCTCCTCGACGGTGGCCGACTCGGGCAGGTTCACGGTCTTGGAGATCGCACCCGACAGGAACGGCTGCGCGGCGGCCATCATGCGCACGTGGCCCATGGCGGAGATCGCGCGCTCGCCCATGGCGCAGTCGAAGACCTCGTAGTGCTCGGCCTTCAGGCTCGGGGCGTCGATCACGTTGCCGTGCTCGGCGATGTGCGCGACGATCGCCTCGACCTGCTCCGGCTGGTAGCCCAGGCGCTTGAGCGCCTTGGGCACCGTGTTGTTCACGATCTGCATCGAGCCGCCGCCGACGAGCTTCTTGAACTTGACCAGGGCCAGGTCCGGCTCGACGCCCGTGGTGTCGCAGTCCATCATCAGGCCGATGGTGCCCGTGGGGGCCAGCACCGAGGCCTGGGCGTTGCGGAAGCCGTCCTTCTCGCCGAGGCGGACGACGTCCTGCCACGCCTCGGTCGCCGCGGCCCAGACCGGGGTGTCCAGGTCGTCCATGCGCAGGGCGGCGCCGTTGGCGTCGGCGTGCTGCTTCATGACGCGCTTGTGGGCGTCGGCGTTGCGGGCGTAGCCGTCGTACGGGCCGACGACCGCGGCCAGCTCGGCGGAGCGCTTGTAGGAGGTGCCGGTCATCAGCGAGGTGATGGCACCGGCGAGCGCGCGGCCGCCCTCGCTGTCGTAGGCGTGACCGGTGGCCATCAGCAGGGCGCCGAGGTTGGCGTAGCCGATGCCCAGCTGGCGGAAGGCGCGAGTGGTCTCGCCGATCTTCTCGGTCGGGAAGTCGGCGAAGCAGATGGAGATGTCCATCGCCGTGATCACGAGCTCGACGACCTTGGCGAAGCGCTCGGCGTCGAACGACTGGTTGCCCTGGTCGTCGTCGCGCAGGAACTTCATGAGGTTGAGCGAGGCGAGGTTGCACGAGGAGTTGTCCAGGTGCATGTACTCGCTGCACGGGTTGGACGCGGTGATGCGGCCCGACTCCGGCGAGGTGTGCCAGTGGTTGATCGTGTCGTCGTACTGGATGCCCGGGTCGGCGCAGGCCCAGGCCGCCTCGGCCATCTTGCGGAAGAGGCCCTTGGCGTCGACCTCCTCGATGACCTCGCCGGTCATCCGGGCGCGCAGACCGAACTTCGAGCCGCTCTCGACGGCCTTCATGAACTCGTCGTTGACACGGACGGAGTTGTTGGCGTTCTGGTACTGGACGGAGGTGATGTCATCGCCGCCCAGGTCCATGTCGAAGCCGGCGTCGCGCAGGGCGCGGACCTTCTCCTCCTCCTTCACCTTGGTCTCGATGAAGGCCTCGACGTCCGGGTGGTCGACGTCGAGCACGACCATCTTCGCCGCACGGCGCGTGGCGCCGCCCGACTTGATCGTTCCGGCGGAGGCGTCGGCGCCGCGCATGAAGGAGACGGGACCGGAGGCATTGCCGCCGGAGGAGAGCAGCTCCTTGGAGGAGCGGATGCGGGAGAGGTTCAGGCCCGCGCCGGAGCCCCCCTTGAAGATCATCCCCTCTTCCTTGTACCAGTCGAGGATCGACTCCATGGAGTCGTCGACGGAGAGGATGAAGCAGGCCGAGACCTGCTGCGGCTGCTTGGTGCCGACGTTGAACCAGACCGGCGAGTTGAAGCTGAAGACCTGGTGCAGGAGCGCGTAGGTGAGCTCGTGCTCGAAGATCTCGGCGTCCGCGGGAGAGGCGAAGTAGCCGTGCTCCTCACCGGCCGCGCGGTAGGTCTTCACGACGCGGTCGATGAGCTGGCGGAGGCTGGACTCGCGCTCGGGGGAACCGGTGGCGCCACGGAAGTACTTGCTGGTGACGATGTTGACCGCGTTCACCGACCAGAAGTCGGGGAACTCCACGCCGCACTGCTCGAAGTTGATCGAGCCGTCGCGCCAGTTGGTCATGACGACGTCACGACGCTCCCAGACCACCTCGTCGTACGGGTGCACGCCGGGGGTCGTGTGGATGCGTTCGATGCGCAGACCCTTGCCGCCCTTGTTTCCCTTGGAGCGGGAACCTCGTGCCGGGCCGCTCGTCGTCTCGGTCATGCCGCCTCCCTCTACGGGCAAAACGCCCTAATGCGCCTAATTCTTCCGGGGCGCGATGTGTTCTGTCACCCGGCTGCGCTCAGCGCGCCGGGTAGGTCTGATTGCGGCCGCTCAGTCGACGGCCACGGCGGGCGCCGGGACTTCGACGCCGGCGGCGGGACCGCCCGGGTCCGCCGCGGATGCGTCCTCGGCCTCGGCGCGACGGACTCCGTCACGCAGTTCCGTGACGGCGGCCTCGAAGTCCTCGAGCGAGTCGAACGCCTGGTACACGGACGCGAACCGCAGATACGCCACGAGGTCGAGGTCCTTGAGCGGACCGAGTATGGCGAGGCCGACGTCGTGCGTGGAGAGCTCGGCGCTGCCCGTGGCGCGCACCGCCTCCTCGACCCGCTGGCCGAGCTGGGCCAGGGCGTCCTCGGTGACCGGGCGACCCTGGCACGCCTTGCGCACTCCGGAGATGACCTTGTTGCGGCTGAAGGGCTCGGTGACCCCGCTCCGCTTGATCACCATGAGTGACGCGGTCTCCACGGTCGTGAACCGACGGGAGCAGTCGGGGCACTGGCGGCGCCTGCGGATCGAACAGCCGTCATCGGTGGTCCGGCTGTCGACGACTCGACTGTCGGGGTGCCTGCAGAAGGGGCAGTGCATGGCTCTCCACCCTCCTTCACCCTCGAGGAACCTCGAAAAAACTGTGCACGATCTCCGCCGCGACGGGCCCCTCGGGGGCTCTCGCCGAGCAGCCCCCAGCATAGGCGATGCCCGGGTCCGCGAATGACCGGGAGGGACCATCGACCACAACTTGTGGGTAGCCGCCGCCATCAAACCACTAGATCTGGTGCCGGGCACTCAACCCAGGCCGTCGCGTGTCGAGCCCCGGAAGCCGGGCGCGCCCCTGCGGGAGGGGCCCGAGGAGGCCCCCGCGGGTGCGCGGATGTCACACTGGCACCATGGCGCGGCGGCCCCGCGCGGTACCGGACGAGCCCTCCCGACCGGCTACTGTCCGTCCCGTACGGACGTCGGCACGGCCCGGGCGACTCAGCACCGAAGAGTACCGTAATGGGGCGAATTGATCTCCGTCCGTACACCCTCCAACCTGATCACGTCAGCCGATCCGCGATATTTCACTCGAACGTGTGTTTGGCGCAACCTTTCGAAAGCAACTACCGTTGTCCAGCTAGGGAGAACATCTCGAGAGGGGCCGACGTGACCACCACCGCAGACAGCGCCACCATCACCGCCCAGGACCGCTCCCAGAACCGACTCGACCAGGCACACCCGATGAACGACGCAGCCATGAACACCGAGGGCCAGAAGCCGGCCCGCTCGCTTCCCGGGCGGCCCCCGGGCATCCGGGCGGACAGCTCCGGGCTCACCGACCGGCAGCGCCGCGTGATCGAGGTGATCCGGGACTCCGTCCAGCGCCGTGGGTACCCACCTTCCATGCGCGAGATCGGCCAGGCGGTGGGGCTGTCCAGCACGTCCTCCGTCGCCCATCAGCTCATGGCCCTCGAGCGGAAGGGCTTCCTGCGCAGGGACCCTCATCGCCCCCGGGCCTACGAGGTGCGCGGCTCCGATCAGCCGAGCACCCAGCCCACCGACACCACCGGCAAGCCCGCCGCCTCCTACGTTCCCCTGGTCGGCCGGATCGCCGCCGGTGGCCCGATCCTGGCCGAGGAGTCGGTGGAGGACGTCTTCCCCCTCCCCCGCCAACTGGTGGGTGACGGCGAGCTGTTCGTCCTGAAGGTCGTCGGCGACTCCATGGTCGAGGCGGCCATCTGTGACGGCGACTGGGTGACGGTACGCCGCCAGCCCGTCGCGGAGAACGGCGACATCGTGGCCGCCATGCTCGACGGCGAAGCGACCGTCAAGCGCTTCAAGCGCGAGGACGGCCACGTCTGGCTGCTCCCCCACAACGCCGCCTACCAGCCGATTCCCGGCGACGAGGCGACCATCCTGGGCAAGGTGGTGGCGGTGCTACGGCGCGTGTGAAGCCCCGCACCGAAAGGCCGGGCCCCGGGACCACTGCGCCGGTTCCGGGGCTCTTCTTTTGCCTCTGTGCGCTCCGGTGCCACCCGGAGCACCCGACCCCTGGTGGCCTTAGTGGCCCTCCGCCTTCGCGGCCGCGTCGATCGCGGACAGGGAGCGGCGCACCTGATTACGGTCCGTGGTGTACCAGAAGTCCGGCATCGAGGCCCGCAGGAACGAGCCGTAGCGGGCCGTCGCCAGCCGGGGGTCGAGAACGGCGACCACACCACGGTCCCCCGAGGCGCGCACCAGCCGGCCGGCCCCCTGGGCCATCAGCAGAGCCGCGTGCGTCGCGGCCACGGCCATGAAGCCATTGCCGCCCGCGTCCTCCACCGCCCGCTGCCGGGCGCTCATCAGCGGATCGTCCGGCCTCGGGAAGGGCACCCGGTCCATGACGACGAGCTGGCAGCTCGGGCCCGGGACGTCCACTCCCTGCCACAGCGACAGGGTGCCGAACAGGCACGTACGGGTGTCCCCGGCGAACGTACGGATCAGCTCGCCCAGCGTCTCCTCGCCCTGCAGCAGGATCGGCATGTCGAGCCGGCCGCGCAGCTCCTCGGCCGCGGCCTGGGCCGCCCGCATCGAGGAGAACAGGCCGAGCGTGCGGCCTCCGGCGGCCTCGATGAGCTCTGCCAGCTCGTCGAGCATGTCCGTCCGGCTGCCCTCCCGCCCCGGCTGGGCGAGGTGCTTGGCGACGTACAGGATGCCCTGCTTGGGGTAGTCGAACGGCGACCCGACGTCGACGCCCTTCCACTCCGGGCAGTCCTCCCCCTCGACGCCCTCGGGCGCGAGGCCGAGGGAGGCCCCGACGCCGTTGAAGTCGCCGCCCAGCTTGAGGGTGGCCGAGGTGAGGACCACCGAGCGCTCGTTGAAGAGCTTCTCGCGCAGCAGCCCGGAGACCGACATCGGCGCGACCCGCAGCGAGGCCCCGAAGCGGTCGTGGCGCTCGTACCAGACGACGTCGTACTCCGAGCCCTCCACGATGCGCTCGGCGACCGCGTGGATGTTCTCCACGGAGGCGAGGGCCTGCTTGCGGACCGCGTCCTCGTCCTGGACGGACTTGTCGCGGGTGGTGCCGAGAGCGCTGATGACCGTGCGCGCCGCGTCGCGCAAGGACATCAGGCAGTAGCCGAGATCCTCGGGGATCTCCTCCAGCCGGCCGGGAAGGGCCAGCTCCATCAGGCGCTCGAAGCTCTCGGACGCCGTCTGCAGGGCGTCCGCCGCCTTCTCGTCGACGAGCTTGGCAGCCCGCCGGACCGCCCGGTTCACCTGGCCGGGGGTGAGCTCGCCCGTGGCGACCCCGGTGACCCGGGAGACCAGCTCGTGGGCCTCGTCGACGATCAGCACCTCATGGCTGGGCAGGACCGGCGCGCCCTCGATGGCGTCGATGGCGAGCAGCGCGTGATTGGTGACGACGACGTCGGCGAGCTTGGCGCGCTCGCGGGCCGCCTCGGCGAAGCACTCGGCGCCGTACGCGCACTTCGAGGCGCCCAGGCACTCGCGGGAGGTGACGGACACCTGCGACCACGCGCGATCGGAGACGCCCGGGGTGAGGTCGTCACGGTCGCCGGTCTCGGTCTCGTCCGCCCAGTCACGCAGCCGCAGCAGGTCCTTGCCCAGCTTGCTGGAGGGCGCGGCGGCCTCGAAGGGGTCGAACAGCCCTTCCTCCTCTTCCTGCGGCACGCCCTCGTGGAGCCGGTGCAGACAGAGGTAGTTGGACCGGCCCTTGAGCATGGCGAATTCCGGGCGGCGGCGCAGCTGCGGGTGCAGCGCGTCGACCGTCCGCGGAAGGTCACGCTCCACGAGCTGGCGCTGGAGCGCGAGCGTGGCCGTCGCGACGACCACCCGCTCGCCGTGCGCCAGGGCCGGCACGAGGTAGCCGAGCGACTTTCCGGTGCCGGTGCCGGCCTGCACGAGCAGGTGGGAACCGCCGTCGATGGCCGCGGCGACGGCTTCGGCCATGGCGACCTGACCGGGCCGCTCGGTCCCGCCGACGGCGGTGACGGCGGTGTGCAGCAGGTCGGTGAGGGAGGGCGAGGAGGTGGCAGTCATAGCGTTGCCAGCCTACGGGGCGGCACTGACATCGCGGGCCCTGATGGTCGTGCCGGTGACCGGATCGACGGGACCATGGGGCTGAGGAGCAGCGAAAGCACTCGCGTGACGGCTGCAGGTGACGCCTACAACACAGCCCGCAGCGCCCGGTCGCGGATCATCAGTGCCGCGCGCTTGTCGGGCAGCTCCACCTCGCCGGTCAGCCGGAAGCCCGCGCCGAGGAAGGCCGCGGCGGACGGGGTGTTGCGCAGGTCCGGTTCCCCGACGACGCGGTTGCAGGAGGGGCGCCGGTCCAGGACGAGGTCGGCGACCGTACGCAGCAGGAGCGTGCCCAGCCCCCGGCCCCGGTCGGCGATCTTGCCGATGAGGAAGTGGATCCCGGTGTCGTGCGGCCGGGCCGGATAGTGGCGGGCCAGTGGATCGAGGTCGGCGCGGTAGAGCTCCCAGTAGCTCATGGGGACCCCGGCGAGCACGCCGAGGCAGGGAACGCTGCGCCCGTCGCCGTCGAGCTGGCCGCGGAGGTGGGTCTCGACGACGGCATCGGACCCGGCCAGCCCCCAGAACGCCGCGACTGCCGGATCGTTCATCCACCGCGTGAGCAGCCGAAGGTCGCGCTCGACGCGGACCGGTACGAGCTGGAACGGCCCCAGCTCCGTACCGACGGGCCCCCAGTCCGCGGGGGCGTCCAGGAGGTCGGCTCCGAGCGGCGGGCCCGGGGCGGTGGCGCTCCCCGGATGGTCGCAGGCGATGAACTCGATGAGTTCCTCGGTCAGCCGGAGGTCGACCGTGTCGATGCAGTCCTCGCTGTGGAAGCCGGGGATCGGGTCCGTCAGTGGGTCGAACGACGGCGCGCTTCCACCGCCGTTCCACTCCGCGCCCGTCCCGTTCATCCTGTTCATCCCGCTCGTCCCGTCCATCGCCGTCATCCCGCTGCCGAGGCCAGGGGGTTGGCGACGGTGACGTACACGGACTGGGTGTCCACGGGTCCGACGAGTTCGTCGAGCCCTCGCAGCCTGGTCAGCATGTTGGCCTTGCAGCGCAGGGTGGGCGCCTGCAGGAGCCGCTCGGGGAGAGGGGAGCGGGTCGGTGAGGAGCCGGTGGCGGCTTCCTTGAGGAAGCGGCGGAGCGCGGCGAGCAGGATCTGTTCGTCGGCCAGACGCTGGGAGCCGAACGCACCGATCAGCCCGAGGACGTTGTTGATGCCCAGGTAGTACAGAAACCGTTCGTCAGCGACCTCGTCGGCTACGAAAGTGTCGCTCTCCTGTCCGATTCCGGGGAGGCGTTGGCCGAGGGCGGCTCGGTGGGACTCACGGAAGTAGTAGCCCTGGTTGTCGCGGAAGCGCCCGCCGACCGGCCAGCCGTCGGGGTCCAGCAGGACGAGGGTGTTCTGCTGGTGGGCCTCCAGGGCGATGCCCGCTTCGCCGTCGAGCCAGAGCAGGGGTCGTACGACGGCTTCCAGATAGCGCAGGAACCACTCCGCGGCGACGGCACCGGTGGGCCGCCCGGTGCGGAACGCCAGCCGGCCGATGGTGTCGGCGAGGCGGGAGCAGACGGCCGGCTGCCCGGCCGGTCCCTGCCGGCCGGGCCAGGGCCGGGGCGAGATGAGCCCCGCGACGCACACGGCGTCGTCGCCGGGGCCGAAGGGGTTGTGCCGGATGACGACGTCGACGCCCGGCAGCGGGGTGCCGTCGGGGGCGTCGACGGCCAGCCAGGCTGGGTCGCGGACGATGTCGAAGCCGAGGCCTCCGGGGCAGGCCGCCCGCCACCGCTCGGCGAGGCCGCCGCGCAGCAGCCGGTGCACCTCGACGCCGCGGCACAGCTCCTTGCGGAGGTTCTCCCGGCGCGAGTTGGTGATGCGCAGGCCGAGCGAGAGCTTCAGCATGGCGGGGGCGCCGGGCCGGTGCACGGTACGGACCGATGAGGTGGGGTACCAGGCGTCGCCGCGGGCACCGAGGTCGTGGAGCAGCCCGGCCTCGAAGAGCGCGGCCACGGCCGGGCGGTGGTGGAGGTCGCGCGCCTGCCAGGGGTGCACGGGCAGGGCCACCGTGTCGGCCGGAAGCTCCAGTTCGAGGCCGGGCCCGGCGAGACGGGCGGCCAGCGTGGGGGCGTCGACGGCACGGCCGCGCTCGGTCCAGGCCGAGTCCGTGGCCAGCACGGAGCGGTGGACGGCCAGCCAGTGCAGGGGGAAGCGGCCGCGCAGCTCCGGGGAGTAGTCGAACGTTTCCGCATCGGAGAGCCCTTCGCGGCTCTTGGGCGCGGGGTGCAGGGGGTGCCCCAGAAGCAGGGACTGCTCGCCGTAGAGGAAGAGCTCCCCAGCGTCCGGGTCGGCGGGCCGTTCGCGGCGGGCCGTAAGGAACGTGGCGGTACGGCGCGCGGAGTCCGCGACCCTGGCGACGAGTTCGGCCCCGTCCTCCGTGGGGGGCCGGCCGGTCTGCGCCGCCCGGTGGGCGGCTTCGCGGCCGAGCAGGGCGGCGAGGGTGACGGCGTCGAAGGCGGGGGCGTCGTCGGGTCCGCCGGTGAGGGTGACCCTGCCGAAGCGGTGCCAGCCGGTGGCGGACCAGTAGCGCACGGGGACGGTCAGGGGGATGCCGCTGGCGTTGAGCGGCAGGTAGAGGATGTCGCCGTGGGGCCGGGGGATGTCGTGTTCGCGCACCCAGCAGCGCAGCAGGTTCTCCACGGTGGCGGCGTCCGCGGCGGCGTGCGGGTCGGGGTGGTCCAGCGGGTCGGTGGCGCCGCCGGCGCCATGGACCTGCGCCTCGCCGCGTGGGCCGGCCGGGCGGGGCACTGCCGGGGACCGGTCCGGGCCGGCGGCGGACGCGTCGGCGTGGAGGGGTGCGTTCATGCGGTGTGCGGCGGGCATGTCACGGCGTTCCGGCCGGGGATGCGGCGCCTTCCTCCTTCGGCGTTCTCGGGTGGGGGATCCGCTGGGCGGTGCGGGAGACCGTGGCGATGGCGTCGGACAGCCGGTCGAGGACGGCTTCGGTCTGTTCGTCGGTGATGGTCAGGGGCGGCAGCAGGCGGACCACGCAGGAATCGCGGCCGCCCAGGGCGACGATCAGGCCGCGCCGGAGGCATTCCTGCTGCACGGCGGCGGCCAGCGCCGGGCTCGCGGGGGACGGGCCGACACCCGCGGCGGGGTGGTCAGGACCGGTGCCCAGGGCCGCGAGGTCGAGCTCCCCGCAGAGACCGGGGTCGTACGCACCGGGCACCGCGGCCACCGGCCGGCAGGAACCGGTGTCACGGGCGGTCGTCTCCTCCGCCCCGGGGTCGACGAACTCGATGCCGATCATCAGCCCTCTGCCCCGCACGTCACCGACGCAGTCGTGTTCGCGTGCCAGGGGGCGCAGCCGGTCCAGCATGCGCCGGCCGAGCAGGGCCGCGCGCTCGGCCAGGGCGTTCTCCCTGATGTGGCGCAGGGTCGCGGTGCCCGCGGCCATGGCGAGCTGGTTGCCGCGGAAGGTGCCCTCGGGCTCGGCGGACCGCCCGGTCCCGAGGTCTTCGTGGTGGACGACGACGGCGAGCGGCAGGCTGCCGCCGATGGCCTTGGACAGGACCATCACGTCCGGGACGATTCCGCTGTGCTCGACGGCCCAGAAGGCGCCCGTCCGGCCGGCCCCCGTCTGGGTCTCGTCGGCGATGAGGGGGATGGCGCGGGCCGTGGTGATCTCGCGCAGGCTGCGCAGCCAGCCGTCGGGGGCCGGGAGGACCCCGCCCTCGTCCTGCACGGGTTCGACGATCAGTCCGGCCGGGTCTCCCGCGCCGCCGGTGTCGTCGAGCAGGGTCTCGGTCCAGCGCACCGACAGCCTCTCGCCGGCCTCGCCGCCGACCCCGAACGGGCAGCGGTAGTCCTGCGGGAACGGCAGCCTGACCGCCCTCGTCTCCCACGCCGCGCCGGAGCCCGGCATTCCCTGGGAGGAGCCGGAAGAGGCCAGCAGCCCGTCGCGGCCGGTCGCGGCCCGCACGAGCCGGACGGCGGCCTCCCTCGCGTCGGCGTCGGCCGGTCCGCAGAAACGGATCCGGGCCGAGTCGGCCAGGCCGCGCGGGAGCGTGGCGAACAGCTCGCCGGTGAAGGCCTCCTCCACCGGGGTGGCCAGGTCCAGGGCGTGCAGCGGAGCGCCGGAGTCGAGGACGCGACGGATGGCTTCCAGCACGACGGGGTGGTTGTGTCCGAGCGCCAAGGTGCCGGCCCCCGAGACGCAGTCCAGATAGCGGCGGCCGTCGGCGCCCTCGATCGTCAGTCCCCGGGCGCGCACCGGCACGACGGGCAGCGACCGGGCGTACGTACGGGCCGCGCTCTCGCGTGACGACTGCCGCCGGGCGGCGGTCTCGTGGGCCTGCGGCGACGCCGCGGACGGTGCCGGCAGCGGTGGTCGGGTCGGGGCCATGGCTCGGTTACTTCCTCCTGCCGCTGAACGATGGTCGGGCGTCCCCCGTACGTACCAACGACGCCGAGAGCTGCGGATCACGGCCCGGGCTCAAGATCCTTCGTTCCGGAACCGCGGACCCGCCCATGTCCGTCTCTCCCGGCACCGGCATAGTGGGGCCCTGCCCCATGCCGGGGCGGTGCATGACAAGTTCACGACATTCCGTGCTCAGAGCGGACATTCGCCAAGAGCGAGTGCAGATCACAGGGGGAGCCCACTCCATGCCATCGAAACGCCGGCCGGCCCTGGCGGCCGCCGCCCTCGCCGCCGCGCTGGCGCTGACCGCCACCGCGTGCGGCCCGAGCGACGACAAGGCCTCGGGCGAAGCCAAGCCCAGCGCGGCCGCGGGTCAGAAGGGCGACGACTTCCCGAGCCTGCCCAAGGGGATCCCCACCCAGGACCTGGAGAAGTGGAAGAAGAAGTGGAAGGACGGCGCCTGGAAGAACTGGGACAAGGAGCAGTGGCTCCGTGAGGCCCGTGACTTCATCAACCCCATCATCGAGGGCCACTGGAAGCCCGACACGATGAAGGACGCGCGCGCCAGCGACAAGACGCTCGCGACGCAGGGCGCCCCGGGTACGGTGCCGGGCGGCGGCAGCGCCAGCGACCAGGGCGTCACCGACCCCGAGCCGCGGCCGGTCCAGGCCAAGGCCGTCGGCCTGCCGTACCACAACAACGCCGCTCCGGTGGGCAAGGTGTTCTTCGACAGCCCCGAGGGCCACATGGTCTGCTCGGCGACGGTCGTCAAGGACCCGGCACACCCCGGCAAGTCCAACATGGTGTGGACCGCGGGCCACTGCGTGCACGCCGGCAAGAAGGGCGGCTGGTACCGCAACATCGCCTTCGTGCCGTCGTACAACGACAAGGGCCTGCCGGGCGCGCAGGTCAACAGCGCGCCGGTGACGGACGTCGCTCCGTACGGCGTGTGGTGGGCGGACTGGGCGCAGACGTCCTCGCAGTGGATCACCCAGGGTGCCGAGACCGGTGGCGCCGGCGCTCCCTACGACTTCTCCGTGCTGCACGTGAAGTCGGAGAACGGCAACGGCAAGTCGCTCGAGGAGACGGTGGGCAACGCCCTCACCGTCGACTTCAGCACCCCGCAGGTGAAGTCCATCCAGAGCATGGGCGCCTGGGGCTACCCGGCCGCGCCGCCCTTCGACGGCCAGAAGATGTACGACTGCGTCGACAGGCCGGGTCGTCTGACCATCGAGCCCTCGCAGCCGACGATGTACCGCATCGGCTGCACCATGACCGGTGGTTCGTCCGGCGGCGGCTGGTTCGCCAAGGGCCCCGACGGCAAGGCCGTGCTGGTCTCGAACACCTCGATCGGCCCGGCCAACAGCACCTGGCTGGCGGGCCCGCGCCTGGGCCCGGAAGCCAAGGGCGTCTACGACGCGCTCAGCCAGAAGTTCGCGAACAAGCGCTAGAACAAGCGCCAGCCGTAGCGGCAACGCACGAGGCCCGCCCCGACGACGTCGGGGCGGGCCTTCGCGTGCGTACGGTCAGGAACGGACCGCCGGTGCGTACCGCTGGAGCTCCGCCGCGAGCTCCTCGTGCACCCGGGCCTTGATCAGCGTGCCCTCCGGGGTGTGCTCCTCGGAGATCATCTCGCCGTCGGCGTGGGCCCGCGCGACCAGGGCACCGTGCGTGTACGGCACGAGCGCCTCGATCTCCACGGCAGGCCGCGGCAGCTCGGCGTCGATCAGGGCCAGCAGCTCCTCGATGCCCGCGCCGGTCCGCGCGGACACCGCGATCGAGTGCTTCTCGATGCGCAGCAGCCGCTGCAGCACGAGCGGGTCGGCCGCGTCCGCCTTGTTGATCACCACGATCTCGGGCACGTCCAGCGCGCCCACATCGCGGATCACCTCGCGCACGGCGGCCAGCTGCTCCTCCGGCGCCGGGTGCGAGCCGTCCACCACGTGCAGGATCAGGTCGGAGTCGCCGACCTCCT
This sequence comes from Streptomyces sp. NPDC021096, assembly GCF_040641275.1. Lineage (NCBI taxonomy): Bacteria > Bacillati > Actinomycetota > Actinomycetes > Kitasatosporales > Streptomycetaceae > Streptomyces > Streptomyces sp. NPDC021096. The sequence continues at coordinate 221,304 of NZ_JBFADG010000006.1, forward strand.
CCATGGTGGAGCGGAACGCCTCGACGAGGTGGTGCGGCAGGTGCCGGACGAAACCGACGGTGTCGGCGAGGGTGTAGAGCCGCCCGGAGGGCGTCTCGGCCCGGCGCACGGTCGGGTCGAGGGTGGCGAACAGGGAGTTCTCCACCAGCACGCCCGCGCCGGTGAGCCGGTTGAGCAGCGAGGACTTTCCGGCGTTGGTGTAGCCGGCGATGGCCACCGACGGGACCTTGTTCCGACGGCGCTCCTGGCGCTTGATGTCGCGGCCGGTCTTCATCTCCGCGATCTCCCGGCGCATCTTCGCCATCTTCTCGCGGATCCGTCGCCGGTCCGTCTCGATCTTGGTCTCACCGGGGCCACGCGTGGCCATGCCGCCGCCGGACGAACCGGAGCCACCGCCACCCATCTGCCGGGACAGCGACTGACCCCAGCCGCGCAGCCGGGGCAGCATGTACTGCATCTGGGCCAGCGAGACCTGGGCCTTGCCCTCGCGGGACTTGGCGTGCTGGGCGAAGATGTCGAGGATCAGGGCGGTCCGGTCGACCACCTTGACCTTGACGACGTCCTCGAGGTGGATGAGCTGGCCGGGGCTGAGCTCACCGTCGCACACGACGGTGTCGGCGCCGGTCTCCAGGACGATGTCCCGCAGCTCCTGGGCCTTGCCCGAGCCGATGTAGGTCGCCGGGTCCGGCTTGTCGCGCCGCTGGACGACACCGTCGAGCACCATGGCGCCCGCGGTCTCGGCCAGCGCGGCCAGCTCCGCGAGGGAGTTCTCGGCGTCCTGCACGGAACCGGAGGTCCAGACGCCCACCAGCACCACGCGCTCCAGGCGCAGCTGCCGGTACTCGACCTCGGTGACGTCCTCCAGCTCGGTGGACAGTCCCGCTACGCGTCGCAGGGCCGCGCGCTCGGAGCGGTCGTACTGGTCGCCGTCGCGCTCCCCGTCGATCTCGTGGCTCCAGGCGACGTCCTCTTCCATCAGGGCGTCGGCCCGAAGGCTCTCCGGGAGGCTCTGCCGGTCCTGCCGGTCCTGGGGAAGGGAAGAAGAGGAGGTCATTTGATCCTTACGTCGTGGGTACGTGCCTGCCCCCGCGCCGGGGGCCCTCAGGGTCGACAACGTCCGGCGCGCCCCGGAGATTCCCGGGGCCGGCGGCCTCGCCGACCCGTCGATCGTCCCACGCCCGTGCCGTGTCGTCACGCGGGTTTCGCGGCGGTCTTCCAGTCGGGGTGCCCGGGCATCGGCGGGGTCTTCTGCCCGTACAGCCAGGGCCTGAGGAACGCCGACTGGTCCTGGCCGGAGACCTCGGTGGCGAGGGCGACGAAGTCGGCGGTGGACGCCGTGGAGTCGCGGTGCCGCTGGACCCACGCGCGTTCCAGCCGGTCGAAGGCGGGGGCTCCGATCCGCTGGCGGAGGGCGTAGAGGACGAGTGCGCCGCCGTCGTAGACGACCGGCCGGAAGATGCTGATCTTCTTGCCGGGGACGGGCTTGATCGGGGCGGCGGGCGGGCCGCCGTCGGCACGCATCCGGTCGGAGAGCTCGTAGGCGGCGCGCATGCGGTCCACCAGTTTCCGGCCGGACCTCTCCTCCGCGTACTGCGCCTCGTACCAGGTGGCGTGGCCTTCGTTGAGCCACAGGTCGGACCACACCCGCGGGCTGACGCTGTCACCGAACCACTGGTGCGACAGCTCGTGGACCATCACGGACTCGATGTACCAGGCGGGGAAGCCGGCCTTGGTGAAGATGTCGCGCTCGAAGAGGGACAGGGTCTGGGTCTCGAGTTCGAAGCCGGTGGAGGCGTCGGCGATGAGCACGCCGTAGCTCTCGAAGGGGTAGGACCCCACCTTCTTCTCCATCCACGCGACGTGGTCCGGCGTCCTGGCCGTCCACCGCTCCAGCTCCTTCTGGTCCGCGGCCGGCACCACGTCCCGCAGCTTGAGCCCGCCCGGCCCGCTGCGCTCGGGTACGGCGGAGCGGCCGATGGCGACCTGCGCGAGCTCGGTGGCCATCGGGTGGAGCGTCCGGTACGTCCAGGTGGTGTTCTCCCCCGAGGTCTCGCGGCCGGCGGACAGCCCGTTGGCGACGACGGTCAGCTCCTTGGGGGCGGTCACCCGGAAGGTGAACATCGCCTTGTCGGAGGGGTGGTCGCTGCCGGGGAAGACGCGGTGGCCGGCGTCGGCCTGGTTGGCCATGACCAGCCCGTCGCTGGTGGCCACCCAGCCGCCTTCGCCCTCGCCCCGCGGATCGCTGGTGTGGCGGACGGTGACGGTGAACGACCCTCCGGACGGCACGGCCCGCGCCGGCGTGACGACCACGTCCTCGCCGGCCGCGACGAACTGTGCCGCGGCGCCGTTGACCTCGATCGCGCTGATCGTGCCGTGGGTGAAGTCCAGGTTGAACCGCTCCAGGGGGGCGGTGGCCCGGGCGACGATTCTGGTCACGGCGTCGAGCGGCTGGTTGTTGGCGCGGTAGCCGAAGGAGATGTCGTAGGCGGCGATGTCGTAGCCGGGGTTGCCGAGGTGCGGGAAGAGCCGGTCGCCGACCCCGAGCGCCCCGGGGACCGGCGGTGCGGCGGCCCCGAGGACAAGGGAGGCTGCTGCGACGACGAGGGCGGCCCGGCGGCGCGCGGACCGCCGGCGCCGGGAGGAACGCTCCGGTGAGTGCGACATGCGTCCACCGCTATCAGCGCCCGGCCGCCGACCGGTGGCGGCGCGGCGCCGTCCCACCCGTACGAGCGTCTCGGATGGTGGTACGAGTGTCGTATCACCCGTACGTGCAAGGAGCGCCCCGCGCGGTCACAGGGGCGCCGGGGCCACCGATCGTCCCGCCCGCGCGACGTCGTAGACCCCCGGCACCCGGCGCATCGCCCGCATCAGCTCCGGCAACCGGCCCACGTCCGGCAGCTGAAGGGTGTACGTGTGGCGCACCCGCTGCTCGTGCGGCGGCTCGACGGCGGCGGAGACGACGGCGGCGCCCGCGGCCGCGATGACCTCGGTGAGGTCGGCGAGCAGGTGCGGGCGGCTGAACGACTCGGCCCGCAGGGTGACCCGGTAGTCGCCGGTGCCCGCGCCGTCCGGGCTGCTGCGCCAGTGCACCTCCACCGGCTTGCGGCCCGAGGTGACCATCCGGTCCACCACGGGGCACGGGGCGCGGTGCACGGTCACCGTGCCCCCGCGCACGGTGAAGCCGGTGACCTCGTCGGGCGGTACGGGCGTACAGCAGCCGGCCAGTCGCACGCTCGGGGCCACCGGGCCGCCGCCCCCGGCGACGACGGCGACCGGCCCGACCCCGGCCGCCGCGACGGTCCGGGGGGCGGACCTCGGGGGGCCGGGGGCGGTGGGAGCGGGCGGTGCGGGGGCGGCGGGCTCCTGCGGATGGGTCGCCAGCCAGCGGCCGATGGCGATGCGGGCCGCAGGCGTACGGGCGTGCTCGAGCCAGTCGGGCGACGGCCCGGAGGCGGCGTCGGCGGACATCAGCAGGTGCAGGGTGTCGCCGTCGCGCAGAACGGTGCTGAGGGTGGCCAGCCGGCCGTTGACGCGCGCGCCGATGCAGTGGTGCGCGCCCTCGCCGTACTGGGCGTACGCCGCGTCGACGCAGCTGGAGCCCGCCGGCAGGCCGATGGTGCCGCCGTCGGCGCGGAAGACGGTCACCTCGCGGTCCTGGGCCAGCTCGTCGCGCAGGGACGTCCAGAAGGTGTCGGGGTCGGGTGTGGCGCGCTGCCACTCCAGCAGCCGGGAGAGCCAGCCGGGGCGGGTGGGGTCAGCACGCTCGCCGTCGGGGGCGTCGGGCGCCTCGGGGGCGGCGTAGGGGTTGCCGAGGGCGATGACGCCGGCTTCGGCGACGCGGTGCATCTGGTGTGTGCGGATGAGGACTTCGGCGACCTGCCCGCCCTCACCGGCGATGGCGGTGTGCAGGGACTGGTAGAGGTTGAACTTCGGTACGGCGATGAAGTCCTTGAACTCCGAGATGAACGGCGTGAAGCAGGTGTGCAGTTCGCCGAGGACCGCGTAGCAGTCGGCGTCCTCCCCCACCAGGACGAGCAGCCTGCCCAGGTCCGAGCCGGTCAGTTCGCCGCGCTTGAGGCGCACCCGGTGCACGGAGACGAAGTGCCGTCGGCGGACGATGACTTCGCCGGCGATGCCCGCCTCGCGCAGGACCGCCCGTACGCTCGCCGCCGTCGCCTCCAGCGGGTCGGGGCGGCCGGCGTGGGCGAGGACGAAGTCGCGGGTGCGCGTGTACTCCTCGGGGTGGAGGATCGCGAAGACCAGGTCCTCCAGCTCGGTCTTGAGCGCCTGGACGCCCAGCCGCTCGGCGAGCGGGATCAGCACATCGCGGGTGACCTTGGCGATCCGGGCCTGTTTCTCGGGGCGCATGACGGTGAGGGTGCGCATGTTGTGCAGCCGGTCGGCGAGCTTGATGGACATCACGCGGACGTCGTTGCCGGTGGCGACGAGCATCTTGCGGAAGGTCTCGGGCTCGGCGGCGGTGCCGTAGTCGACCTTCTCCAGTTTGGTGACGCCGTCGACCAGGAAGCGCACCTCCTCGCCGAACTGCTCCCGCACTTGATCGAGCGTCACCTCGGTGTCCTCGACGGTGTCGTGCAGCAGTGAGGCGGTCAAGGTGGTGGTCTCGGCGCCCAGTTCGGCGAGGATCAGGGTGACGGCGAGGGGGTGGGTGATGTACGGCTCGCCGCTCTTGCGCGTCTGGCCGCGGTGGGAGGACTCGGCGAGGACGTAGGCCCGGTGCAGGATGTCGAGATCGGCGCCGGGGTGATGGGCGCGGTGGACCTTGGCGACGTGGTCGATGGCATCAGGGAGCCGGCCGCGGGCCCCGGAGCCGCTGAGCGCCGCACGCCCGAGCCGTCTCAGGTCGATGCGACGGCCGCGCCTGCGGCCGGGAGCACCGGTGTTCGTGGCCTCTGCGCTCATGGGCACCTCCGGCAGCGTCGACCGGTGGTCGGCTCACGCCTCCAGACCGGTGCTTGATGCTACCGAGCCCATCACGCACCGCTCACCCCCTCTCGCCCAGAGTGAAACGGATCACCCATTCGAGGGAGCCCGTTGGGTGTGTCGGGACGGTGCGGGCGCGCGGGGGTGTCAGGCGGTGGCCGTGGCGAACCAGGAGGCGTCGATGACGCCCTCGGCGACGATGACGGCCGCTCCGGTCATCTCGATCTCGCCGTCCGGGGTCTCGCTGATGACCAGTCGCCCGCCGGGCAGGTCGACGGTGTACGTGACGGGGTGGCCGAGGACGGCCGGGTCGGCGCCGTCCCGCCGGGCGGCCGCCACCATGACGGCGCAGGCGCCCGTTCCACAGGAACGGGTCTCGCCGGAGCCGCGCTCGTGGACGCGCAGGGCGACGTGGCGCGGGCCGCGGTCGACGACGAACTCGACGTTCGTGCCGTCCGGGTAGGCGCCGGCGGGGCTGACGGCGGGGGCGGTGAGCAGGTTTCCGGCGTCGGCCAGGTCGGCCACGAAGGAGACGGCGTGGGGGTTGCCCATGTTGACGTTGCGCGCGGGCCAGCTGCGCTCGCCGACGGTGACGGTGACCTCGCCCTCGGGGAGCACGGCCCGGCCCATGCCCACGGTGATCTCGCCCGGCTCGCCGTCGGGGCCGGCCTTGGCGATGTGGGCGCGGCGGATGCCGGCGCGGGTGGCGATCGCGACGTCGCCCTCCCCGGCGAGGCCCGCCCGCTGGAGGTAGTGCGCGAAGACGCGGACGCCGTTGCCGCACATCTCCGCGATGCTGCCGTCGCCGTTGCGGTAGTCCATGAACCACTCGGCCTCGGCGGCCATGGCCCGCGCCTCGGGGTGCGCGGCGGAGCGCACGACGCGCAGCACGCCGTCCGCGCCGATGCCGGCCCGCCGGTCGCACAGCCGCGCGACGGCGGCAGGGGACAGCTCGATCCGGCCGTCGTGGTCGGGGATGATCACGAAGTCGTTCTCGGTGCCGTGACCCTTGAGGAAGGCGATCTGCGCGGTGCTCACCCTTCGATGGTACGGGTGAGCTGTGACAACGCCTTCCGCGGGCCCCGGGGGCTCAGCGCAGGCGGGCCACGCGCCAGACGGCGAGGACGACCACGACGATCACGACGGCCGTGTACGCGGCGACGTACCGCCAGTCGGGGCGGCGCCCGGAGCCGCGCGGCGGCAGGCCGGGCCAGGTGTAGCCCACGCGGCGGGCCGCCATGACGCCCCAGCCCGCGGCGCAGCAGCTGATGAGCAGGCCGAGCATGGCGACGACGGGGCCGCCGTCCCCGAACTCGAAGGCGAGGGGGAAGGCGAACATGAGGGAGCCGATGGCGGCGAGCATGACGATCGGGGCGAGCTGCCAGGCGCGCAGCCTGCGCTGGGGGCGCAGCTCGCGGAACGACGCGGGCGCCGTGGCGTCGGCCGTGGTCCCCTCGGTGTCGTCGGGCCCGTCCGGGCTCAGGCCCACCGGTTCCGTCCCGGCCGCCGCGGGGAGGTGCCCCCTGCGCGGCGGCTGCTGCGGTCTGTCACGAGGGCCGGCCTCCATCGCCACGCGCCCTCCCAACCCGGACTTCACGGCTCGATCGAAGCTCGATGATGGCACGCCAGAGGATGCCTGCACGGCACACGGAGCGTCCCGATGCCATCACGTGATCAGGCTGTAATCGCCCGTTCGACCAACGCCAGCGCTCGGCCGGGCAGTTCCCCCCGCTGGTCGGCCGCTCCGCTCAGCCAGTGCACGCGCGAATCCCTGCGGAACCACGAGTCCTGACGGCGCGCGAACCTCTTGGTGGCCCGGACCGTCTCGGCCCGGGCGGCCTCCTCGGTGCACTCCCCCGCGAGGAAGTCGAGCACCTGCTGGTAGCCGAGTGCGCGCGATGCCGTGCGCCCGTCGCGCAGCCCTTCGCGCTCCAGCGCGCGGACCTCGTCGACGAGCCCCTCCTCCCACATGCGGTCGACCCGGAGGGTGATCCGCTCGTCGAGCTCGGGGCGCTCGACGTCCACGCCGATCTGCAGGGCGTCGTACACCGGCTCCTCCCCGGGCAGGTTGGCGGTGAAGGGGCGGCCGGTGAGCTCGATGACCTCCAGGGCGCGCACGATGCGCCGGCCGTTGCCCGGCAGGATCGCGCGGGCGGCGTCCGGATCGGCGGCGGCGAGGCGGGCGTGCAGCGCCCCGGGCCCCTGCTCGGCCAGCTCGGCCTCCAGCCGGGCCCGTACGACCGGGTCGGTGCCGGGGAAGTCCATGGCGTCGATGGTGCCCTTGATGTAGAGCCCGGAGCCTCCGACGAGCACCGGGGTGCGGCCCTCGGCGAGCAGCCGGTCGATCTCCGCCCGGGCCAGCCGCTGGTACTCGGCGACGCTCGCGGCCTCCGTGACGTCCCAGATGTCGAGCAGATGGTGGGGCACGCCCTGGCGCTCCGCCATCGTGAGCTTGGCGGTGCCGATGTCCATGCCTCTGTAGAGCTGCATGGAGTCGGCGTTGACGACCTCGCCGCCCAGGTGCTGGGCGAGGGCGACGCCGAGATCGGACTTGCCGGCTGCGGTGGGGCCGACGACGGCGATGACCCGAGGTGCGGGAGCTGCGTTTCTCACCTGATCAGTGTCCCAAACCTCGGGCGTGCCCCACGAACGAGCGACGTGACGCGACGCCGACGGGTTCGTTGCCTGTTGCGAGGTTCCGAGAGCCGGTTCGCGGACCGGTGTCCGCAAGCGGCGCCATGGGACGCCCCGGACGACGCGGGATTTCGCTCACACCAGTAAGGTAATGGAGTAGATATGGGCGTGTTTTCAAGGATTCTCCGTAGGTCGTCCTCGACGTCAACGGAAGAGGCCGCGACTGCCACTCAGACGGCGGAATCCACCGACGCTGCCGAGACGGCCGAGGTGAAGCCGGAGGAGGAGGCGGCCGAGGCCAAGGCCGAGGACACCGCGGACGAGGCGGCTGAGGGAGTCGACATCCCCAAGCAGCAGTCCGCGGAGAAGGCGGCCGACAGCGAGGCCGGTGAGGGCGCCCGCAAGTAAGTTTTGGCAAGGTAGGACGAGGGGCGGTCACCATGGGCCTGTTGGACAATCTCAAGGCCAAGCTCGGCCCGCTGAAGGGCAAGGTCGGCGACCTCGCGCAGCAGCACGAGGGCAAGATCGAACACGGGCTGGAGAAGGCCGCGCAGGTGGTCGATTCAAAGACCAAGGGCAAGTACAGCAGCCAGATCCGGACCGGCACGGGCAAGGCCAAGGACGCGCTCGGCCGGCTCGCCGAGAAGGACGGCAAGGGCGGCGGTACGAGCTCCGGGACTCCGTGACGCCTCGTCCTGACCCCTCGCCGGCGACCGGCCGTGGAGCCCGCTCCACGGCCGTCGCCGTGCCGGGTCGGCGGAGCCCGTAGGCCGGCCTTCGGGCCGGCCCCGCGTCTCCGGACGGCTCATGCGGCCGGCCCGCGCTCCGTTCGGCGGCTGCCGTTCCCGTCGCGGCCGACTGTGATGCGTTGCGTCTACGACCAGCCGGCGACGAAGTACCCGACCCCGTAGGGCGCGTCCTCGTACAGCAGCTGCCCGCGCAGCCCGGCGCCCTCGCCCGCGCCCGCCAGCACCTGCCAGGGAGCCCGTCCGGCGACCTTCAGTCCGTGGGCCAGCTCCACGTCCAGCGCGGCCAGCGCGGCGGTGTCGGCGGCGCCCAGCGCCCGCGCCGCCCCGGCGTCGAAGGGCTCGGCCCGCTCGTCGAGGTAGCCCGGAGCCTTCACCGTGCGGCAGGCACTGCCGTCGCCCATCACCAGGAACGCGACCCGCCCGGCCGCGCCGGCCAGCTCCCGCCCGGAGGCCAGGCAGCGCTCGGCCTCCAGTTCCTCCCCGACGCCCAGGCCCTCGACGGGCGCCGCCGCCCAGCCCGTGCGCTGCAGCAGCCAGGCCGCGACGGCCAGGGACTGCGGCAGTTCGCGTTCGCCTGCGGGATCGCCCTGCCCGAGCCGTACGTCGACGTCCACGCCGAGGCCGCGGAAGGATCCGGGGGCGCCCTGCGGATAGGTGCCGCGGGCCGTCGGCCCGGCGGGGCCCAGGACGACCAGCCGGTCGGGGCGGGCGGCCGCCAGTACGGCCACGGCGTCGAGACAGGCGGCCCGCAGGGCGTCCAGTTCGGGTGCGGCCCCGGCGGCCACCTCGGGCACGAGCAGGGGCGGGCAGGGGCATACGGCAGCGGCGACGAGCATGGCGCGAACGATACGCCCCGCCGTGCGCCCGCTGCTTGAGCGGGCCCGCGGCGGGGCGGAGGTTCGGCCGGCTCGCGCCGGCCGGAGCGACGTCAGTCGCCGCAGCAGCCCTGGGCGGCCGGGGCGGGAGTCGGCGCGGGCGCGCCGATCGTCGGGATGCCGAGCATGACGCCGGCGGGCTTGGCGGCCGCCGCGGCGGTGCGCTTCTCCCACGCGTCGCCCGCGCGCGTGCGGCGCACGGCCTTGGCCTGGCCCTCGGCGAGCAGGTGGTGCGGGGCGGCGTAGGTGATCTCGACGGTCACCACGTCACCCGGGCGGACCGGCTCGTCGGGCTGGGTGAAGTGCACGAGGCGGTTGTCGGGGGCGCGGCCCGACAGACGCCGCGTGGCGCCGTCCTTGCGGCCCTCGCCCTCGGCGACCATGACGTCCAGGGTGCGGCCGACCTGCTTCTTGTTCTCGTCCCAGGAGATCTCCTCCTGGAGGGCCACCAGACGCTCGTAGCGCGCCTGCACGACCTCCTTGGGGATCTGGCCCTCCATGGTCGCGGCCGGGGTGCCGGGGCGCTTGGAGTACTGGAACGTGAAGGCGTTCGCGAAGCGTGCTTCGCGGACCACATGCATGGTCTGCTCGAAGTCCTCCTCGGTCTCGCCGGGGAAGCCCACGATGATGTCGGTGGAGATGGCGGCGTCCGGCATGGCGGCGCGCACCTTCTCGATGATGCCCAGGAAGCGCTCCTGGCGATACGAGCGGCGCATCGCCTTGAGGACCGTGTCCGAGCCGGACTGCAGCGGCATGTGCAGCTGGTGCATCACGTTCGGCGTCTCGGCCATCGCGGCGATCACGTCGTCGGTGAAGTCGCGCGGGTGGGGCGAGGTGAAGCGGACGCGCTCCAGGCCCTCGACCTGGCCGCAGGCGCGCAGCAGCTTGGAGAACGCCTCGCGGTCGCCCATGTCGGAGCCGTAGGCGTTGACGTTCTGGCCGAGCAGGGTGATCTCGCTGACGCCCTCGGCGACGAGCGCCTCGACCTCGGCGAGGATGTCGCCCGGGCGGCGGTCCTTCTCCTTGCCGCGCAGCGCGGGGACGATGCAGAAGGTACAGGTGTTGTTGCAGCCGACGGAGATGGAGACCCAGGCCGCGTACGCGCTCTCGCGCCGCGTCGGCAGCGTCGAGGGGAACGCCTCGAGCGACTCGGCGATCTCGACCTGCGCCTCTTCCTGGATGCGGGCGCGCTCCAGCAGGACCGGCAGCTTGCCGATGTTGTGCGTGCCGAAGACGACGTCGACCCAGGGGGCCCGCTTGACGATCGTGTCGCGGTCCTTCTGGGCGAGGCAGCCGCCGACGGCGATCTGCATACCGGGCCGCTTCGTCTTCATCGGGGCCAGCCGGCCGAGGTTGCCGTACAGCTTGTTGTCGGCGTTCTCCCGCACCGCGCAGGTGTTGAAGACGACGACGTCGGCGTCACCCTCGGCGTGGCCTTCGGGGGCGCGGACATAGCCCGCGTCCTCCAGGAGGCCGGACAGCCGCTCGGAGTCATGGACGTTCATCTGGCACCCGTAGGTGCGCACCTCGTAGGTCTTCGCACTCATCTCAATCGACCAGGGTACGTGGTCGTCCGGACACCCCGCCTCCTCCTTCTTCCCGCCCTCCCCCGCACCCCTCCTCATGGCCTCCCACCCGCGCTGCCCGCGTGCTCACCGTCACGCTCGCGCGGGAAGCCTGGTCCGCGGCGGAGCGGGCTGGCAGGATCCCGCCCATGGCCCCCCGACTCCCGAGCCCCGGAAGGCGCCGCACCGCACGGGCGGGCGCGGCGGCCGCCGCCGTGCTCGCGCTGCTCATGTGGTGGCTGCTGCCGATGGACGGGGGCCCCTCGCCCAGTGGCCGGATATCGGTGGCCACGGGGGTGCCGAGCGGGGTGTACGCGAAGTACGGAGACCTCCTCAAGGAGGACCTGGCGCAGGACCTGCCGGCCCTGGACGTACGGCTGCGGCGCAGCCAGGGGTCGCTGGACAATCTGCGGCAGCTCACGGGCGGCAGGGCCGACTTCACCCTGGCCACCGCGGACGCGGTGGCCACCTATCGCGAGAGCCGGGAACCGGGCGCGGAGCGGCTGCGCGCGTGTGCGCGGCTGTACGACGACTACATGCAGCTGGTGGTGCGCAAGGACTCGCCCGTCCGGTCGGCGCGGGACCTCAAGGGGCTGCGGGTCGGGGTGGGTGCGGACGGTTCGGGCGTGCAGCTGATCACCAGGCGGCTGATGAAGGCCGCCGGGCTGGACTTCGACGCGGACGTCACAGCGGTGCGGGTCGGCATCGACCGGATGCCGGGACTGCTGGAGGAGGGCGAGATCGACGCCTTCTTCTGGTCCGGGGGGCTGCCCACCAATGCCGTGCAGTCCCTGGGACGGCGGCTGCCGATCCGGCTCGTCCAGCTCGGCGACCTGATCGGACCCCTGCACGCCATGGGCGAGGAGGCCCGTTTCTACCGGGCGGCGATGATGCCGGCGGACGCCTATCCGGAGCTGCGTGCCACCGACGTCGTCAAGACGATCGCGGTCGCCAATCTCCTGGTCACCCTGGACGACACCGACTCCGATCTCACGGAGAGCATCACCCGCACGGTCATAAGGAGTCGCGACCGCATCGGCACCCGGGTGCACGCCGCACAGAAAGTGGACCTCCGCACGGCCATCTTCACCAACCCGCTGCCGCTGCACGCGGGTGCGCGCCGCTATTACGTGTCGGTCAAGCCCTAAACGTGTTTTCGGGGGCGAAAGTCAGCCGGTGTCGTGCCGGGCGGCCGGTGTTCCGTCGCGCGGTACGGCGATCGTCGCGCGCAGGCCGGTGGGCTCGTTCGGTTCGTAGGTGAGCGTGGCGCCCGACGCGGCGAGCAGGGCCCGCGAGATGGACAGGCCGAGGCCGGAGCCGGAGACGTTCTGGTGGCGGCCGCTGCGCCAGAAGCGGTCGCCGATGCGGGTGAGCTCCTCCTCCGTCAGACCGGGGCCGCCGTCGGCGACGGCGATGTGGACGCGGTCGCCGACCACCTCGACGGTGACCTCGACGCGGGCGTGCTCGGGCGTGAACTTCAGCGCGTTGTCCACGACCGCGTCCAGGGCGCTGGAGAGGGCGATGGGGTCGGCCCAGCCGGTCGCGGCGGACGGTCCCCGGTAGGTGAGGGGGACGCCCTCGCGGTCGGCGACGGGGGACCAGGCGCCCACCCGGTCGGTGACGATCTCGGCTATGTCGGTGAGCTGCGGATCGCCGGCGTCGTGTTCGGCCAGCGCCAGGTCCAGCAGGTCGTCCAGCACCCGGGCCAGCCGCTTGCCCTCGGCCTGGACGGAGGTGACCTCCTCGTGCCCGTCGGGGAGGTCCAGGGCCAGCAGGTCGATGCGCAGCAGCAGGGCGGAGAGCGGATTGCGCAGTTGGTGCGAGGCGTCGGCGACGAAGGCCCGCTGCTGCTCCAGGACGTTCTCGACGTTGTCGGCCATCTCGTTGAAGGAGCGCGCGAGGCGGCGCAGCTCGGGCGGCCCGCTGTCGGCGACGACGCGCGAGTTCATCCGGCCGGTGGCTATGTCGTGGGCCGCGACGTCGAGGGTGCGTACGGGGCGGAGCACCCAGCCGGTGAGGCGGAAGGCCGCCAGGACGGCGACCAGCATGGCCGCGGTCTCGCCGGCCGCGAGCAGCAGCCATTCGTGCAGGATGCGGGAGCGCAGCTGCCCGGTGGGCGATTCGGTGACGACGACCGCGACGACGTCACCGTCACGGATGACGGGCGAGGCCACGGTCAGGCGGCTGCGCAGCCAGGGCCAGACCTGGCCGGGGTCGCGGCTGCGGCGCCCCGCGAGGGCCTCCTGGAAGGCGCGCTTGCTCTCCCCTTCCAGCGGGACGGTCCACTGGGCGGGGGCGAGGGCCATGGGCTGGCCGTTGCGGTAGAAGATGCCCACCCGTATGCCGTAGAGGTCCTCGTACCGGGCGAGCTCGGAGCGCAGGGTGATCAGGCGTCCGTCCGCCTCGTCGGCCGGTTCGAAGGGCCGGGCGGTGACGTACTGGGCGAGGGAGGCGAAGCGGGCGGTGTCGTCGATGCGGTCGACGACGACCTCCTGCTGTTGCACGGTGGCCATGCCGGCGGCGAGCGGGAAGCCCAGGGCCAGCAGGACGCCCGCCATGAGGACGAGCAGCAGCGGAAGGAGTCGGGTGCGCACAGGCTCGTACGGCCCTCACACCGGGAGGACAATTTTGTAGCCGACGCCGCGGACCGTCTCGATGAGCGCGGGCATCCGCAGCTTGGAGCGGAGCGAGGCGATGTGCACCTCGAGAGTGCGCCCGGTCCCCTCCCAACTGGTCTGCCACACCTCGCTGATGATCTGTTCGCGGCGGAAGACCACGCCGGGGCGCTGCGCGAGCAGCGCCAGCAGGTCAAACTCCTTGCGGGTGAGCGGGACGGCGTTGCCGTCCACGCAGACCTTGCGGTTGGGGACCTCGATGGTCAGGGGCCCCAGGAACAGGGCGTGCGGACCGGCGGCGTCCTGCGACGGTCCCGGTGCGCTCTCGGAGTGCGGCGTGCGCCGGGCGACGGCGTGGATGCGGGCGAGCAGCTCCCCCGTGTCGTAGGGCTTGACGACGTAGTCGTCGGCTCCGAGGTTGAGGCCGTGGATCTTCGAGCGGGTGTCGGAGCGGGCGGTCACCATGATCACGGGGGTGGCGGTGCGCTTGCGTATCTTGCCGCAGACCTCGAAGCCGTCCTGGTCGGGCAGTCCGAGGTCGAGCAGCACGACACCGAAGGGCGCGCCCTCGTCCGGCAGCAGCGCGTGCAGGGCCTCCTCGCCGCTGCGGGCGTGGGTGACGTCGAACCCGTGCCGGGCCAGCACGGCCGACAGGGCTGCGGCGACATGGTCGTCGTCCTCCACGAGCAGCAGTCTCATCGGCCCCCTCCGGGCGCAGGTACGGCAACACCGCATCCACGCCGATGGAGGCCGGGCGCGTCAAGGGGTTCCAGCCCTTCGGAGGCCTTCCGTTATGCAGCCGGTACGCCCGCGCGACGTGTGCGCGGCTGTTGACGCAGAGTGTCCGTTTGAGGCCGGATCGTTATGCTCAATTTCAGCTCAGATGTAATGACGCTGGTCGTTGCGGCTCATTAGGGTCCTCTCCAATCGAGGAGGACGGAGCGAGGAACGCCGATGAGCGAGGTATCGGTGACCAAGGACGTGGCGCCCGCCGCGGACGCACTGGTCGTCCTGAACAAGGTCAACAAACACTTCGGCGCGCTGCATGTGCTCCAGGACATCGACCTGACGATCGCCCGCGGCGAGGTCGTGGTCGTCATCGGGCCGTCGGGGTCCGGCAAGTCGACGCTGTGCCGCACGATCAACCGGCTGGAGACGACGGATACGGGTTCGATCACCATCGACGGAAAGCCGCTGCCCCAGGAGGGCAAGGAGCTGGCGCGCCTGCGCGCGGACGTCGGGATGGTCTTCCAGTCCTTCAATCTCTTCGCGCACAAGACCGTGCTGGAGAACGTGACGCTGGGGCAGGTGAAGGTCCGCAAGAAGGACCGCAAGGAGGCCGAGACCAAGGCCCGGGAGCTGCTCGACCGGGTCGGGGTGGGCGCGCAGGCGGACAAGTACCCCGCGCAGCTCTCCGGCGGCCAGCAGCAGCGGGTGGCGATCGCCCGCGCGCTGGCCATGGACCCGAAGGTCATGCTCTTCGACGAGCCGACCTCGGCGCTCGACCCGGAGATGATCAATGAGGTGCTGGAGGTCATGCAGCAGCTCGCCCGGGACGGCATGACGATGGTCGTCGTCACCCACGAGATGGGCTTCGCGCGTTCCGCCGCGAACCGTGTCGTCTTCATGGCGGACGGCCGGATCGTCGAAGAGGCCCGGCCGGACCAGTTCTTCAACAACCCGCGCAGCGACCGGGCCAAGGACTTCCTGTCGAAGATCCTGCACCACTGATCCGGCCGGAGTGAGGGGCCGGCCCGCTCGGCCCGCCCCCTTTGACACCCGCCGCTTCTTCACCGCTTCTTCACCGCTGCTTTCCCCCGCTACCCGACGCCCCGCAGACGCAGGCGCAGACGCAAAGGATGTTCCTCATGAAGCTCCGCAACACCGCTGCGGCGGCCGCCGTGGTGCTGGCGCTCGCCGCGACCGCGACCGCCTGCGGCAAGTCCGGCAGCCCCGACGACGCCAAGGACGGCGACAAGGCCAGCGGCGGTACGTCGGCGGCCGCGCTCCCGCAGTGGAAGGTGAACACCGCCGCCGACGTCAAGGACTCGCCCGTCTTCGAGAAGATCAAGGGCAAGGAGATCACGATCGGCACCAAGGCCGATCAGCCCGGCCTCGGTTACGAGAACCCCGGCACCAAGAAGCGCACCGGCTTCGACGTGGAGATCGCCCGCATGATCGCGGCCGACCTCGGCTTCGACGAGGCGCACATCAAGTTCAAGACCGTGCCCTCCGAGGCGCGTGAGACGCAGATCGCCAGCGGCGGCGTCGACCTGTACGTCGGCACGTACACGATCAACGACGAGCGCAAGAAGCAGGTCGGCTTCGCCGGCCCGTACTACGAGGCCGGCCAGGACCTGCTCGTCAAGGCGGACAGCACCATCAAGGGCCCCGAGGGCCTCAAGGGCAAGAAGGTCTGCTCGGCCACCGGTTCCACGCCGCTCAAGCGGATCAAGGAGCCCAAGTACGACGTCGCCGAGGCCAAGGCCCAGCAGGGCTACCAGCTGTGCGTGCAGGACCTGGTCAACGGATCGGTCGACGCGGTCACCACGGACGACTCGATCCTCAAGGGCTACGCGGCCGAGAACCAGGGCGCCCTGAAGGTCGTCGGCAACCCCTTCTCCAAGGAGCCGTACGGCATCGGCCTGAAGAAGGAGGACGCCGCGCTGCGCGAGGCGGTCAACAAGGCCATCGAGGCGCACGTGCAGAACGGCGACTGGAAGAAGGCCTACGACGCGACGCTGGGCAAGTCCGGCAGCTCCGCGACCCCGCCCGCCGTCCAGCGCTACTGACCGGCGATCGGTGCCGCATGACCGCCACGCGATTCCCGGAGAAATGACTTGAACGTTCTGTCGGACAACTTCGCGATGTTCCGCGAAGGTTTCCTCGGCACCGTCGAACTGACGGCGCTCAGCGCGCTGCTCGCCCTGGTGCTGGGCACCCTCGTCGCGGCGTTCCGCGTCTCTCCGGTGCCCGCGCTGCGCGCCTTCGGCACCGCATGGGTGACGCTGCTGCGCAATACCCCGCTGGTGCTGCTGTTCCTGGCCGTCACCCTGGGGCTGCCGGCGCTCGGCCTGAAGGGCTGGGACTCCTTCTGGCTCGCCGTGATGGCCCTGGGGTGCTACACCTCGGCATTCATCTGCGAGGCCATCAGGTCCGGCATCAACACCGTGCCGGTGGGCCAGGCGGAGGCGGCCCGCTCCATCGGGATGACCTTCAACCAGACCCTGGGCCAGATAATCCTGCCGCAGGCCGCCCGGACGGCGATACCGCCCATCGGCAGCCTGATGATCGCACTGGCCAAGAACACGGCGATCGCCTCGGGCTTCAACGTCACCGAGCTCGGTTCGGTGCAGAAGACCCTCAACGCGGCGTCGGGCTACGACATTTACGTGATCTTCCTGTGGATCGCGGCCTGCTACATCATCATCACGTTCACGATCAGCGGCCTCTTCCGGCTGCTGGAGAACCGTCTGGCGGTGGCCCGATGAGCGGCAGCGTCCTCTACGACGTCCCCGGCCCCCGGGCACGGACCCGCAACCGGGTCTACGGCGTCCTCTCCATAGCCGCCATCGTCGGCCTGCTCGCCTTCATCGTCTACAAGCTGGACGACACCGGTCAGTTCCAGGCCGGGCTGTGGGACGACTACGAGTACGCGGACACCCAGCAGCGGATCGTCGACGGCCTGCTGACGACGCTGAAGACCTTCGCCATCGCGGCGGTCCTCTCCCTGGTGCTGGGCACGGTGCTGGCCACGGCCAGGCTCTCCGACCACAAGCCCGTGCGGTGGGCGGCCACGGTGGCCGTGGAGTTCTTCCGGGCCATGCCGCTGCTCATCATGATCTTCCTGCTGTACGCGGCGGTGTTCACCTCCGACCCCATGTGGGCGCTGGTGATCGGCCTGACGCTCTACAACGGCTCGGTGCAGGCGGAGATCTTCCGCTCCGGCATCAAGGCCGTGCCCAAGGGGCAGAGCGAGGCGGCGTACGCCATCGGACTGCGCAAGACGCAGGTGATGACGAGCGTCCTCGTGCCGCAGGCGGTCCGGTCGATGCTGCCGTCGATCATCAGCCAGCTCGTGGTGACCCTGAAGGACACCTCGCTCGGATTCATCATCCTGTACGAGGAGCTGCTGTTCGTCGGCAAGGCGTTCGCCCAGCAGACCCCGCCCGTGAACGGCGTCTACGCCTTCATTCCGATGGTGATCGTCTTCGGTTCGATCTACATCCTGCTGTGCCTGGCGTTGTCCTCGCTCGCCACCTGGGTCGAACGGCGCACGAAGCGCTCGCGCAAGGGCACCCCTCCCCCGATGGACACCACCGCGGTGCTCACGGGCGACCCGGCGCACGGAACGCCCCCAGGAGGCTCCGGCGCGAACTGATCCAAGGTCCGCCGCCACCACCGTGCATGACGCCCCGTCGGCCCTCAGGGCCGGCGGGGCGCACGCGTCCGGCGCGCCGTGGCAAGGCCGCTGATCGCTTGACGCAAGCACCGGCAATGGGTTGCATACGTTCTGTGATCGCGCATTTTCCCCCTGCCAGTCCCCGTACGTCCCGTAAGCACCACGCGCGCGAGGCGTCCGCCGCCGTCCGCCCCGGGGACGGGGGAGCCGTGCCGTGGACCCGGTGATCGTCGTCGGGGCCGGCCCGGTCGGACTCACCCTGGCCCTGGCCCTGGCCCGGTACGAGGTGCCGGTCACCGTTCTGGACGAGGCGCCGCCCGAGAGCCTGGGGCAGGAGGACCGCCGCCTGGCGCGCACGGCGGTGCTGCGGCCGGAGACCGCCGCCCTGCTGGAGCGGCTGGGGTGTGCCACGACCGAGGGCACCCGGTGGACGGGCTGGCGCACGATGCGGCGCCGCGCCGAGGTGGCACGGGTCCGCTTCGCCGCACCACCCGGCAGCGTGAAGGCCGAGGAGGAAGAGGAGCCCGGGGCACTGGAGGAGCCCGGGACCGAGGGGGACTCCGGCGTCACGGGAGCAGAACCGTCTCCCCTCCATCTGCCCCAGCACGCCCTGACCCGGGAGCTGCGTGCCGCGCTCGGCGACGAGGCGGACGTCCGGATCATCCAGGACAGCCGGCTGACCGTCCTGAAGCAGGACTCTTCCGGCGTCACCGCGCACACCAGCGGCGAGAACGGCACGGTCTGGCGCGCGAGTTACCTGGTCGGCTGCGACGGCGCCCGCTCCGTCGTGCGCAAACTGCTGGGCGCGCGCTTCCCCGGCCGTACGGCCGTCGAACGGTACGCGGTCGCCGCCCTGCGCACCGAACTGCCGTGGCCGGGCGAAGCCCTGCTGCACCGGTCGCCGCCGCGCGGCGGTGAGGTGACGGCCCGTCCGCTTCCGGACGGGGTGTGGCGGCTCGACTGGCTGCTGCCGCCCGACGGCCAGCTGGTCACCCCCGACGCCCTCCTCGCGCGGGTGCGCGACGCGCTGTCCCTGTGGTGCGGGGAGGTACCGGCGTACGACCTGCTGGACACCGGCGTGCACGCCGTGCACCACCGCCTAGCGCGCCGCTGGCGCAGCGGTCGCGCCTTCCTCGCCGGGGATGCCGCCCATCTGCTCGGGGCGCTGGGCACACAGGCTCTCGACGAGGGGCTGCGGGACGCGGAGAACCTCGCCTGGAAGCTCGCTCTGGCCTGGCATCACGGCGCCTCGGACGTACTGCTCGACAGCTATCAGGCCGAGCGGCGGGAGGCGGTCGCGGCCCGGCTGCGCGCCGCCGACCGGACCCTGCCGACCGTGCGCGGGGAGAGTGGCTGGCGCACCGTCCGGCGCACCGTGCTGCCGGGCGCGGCGCGCGGCCACGACCTGCTGCTGACCGATGGTCACTTGGGGCGCGGGCTGCTGGGCGCGCCGTGCGTCCACTCCCGTACGCCCCTGGCGCCGGCCGCGCCGCCCGCCGGTTCGGTGCTGGTGGGTACGGCGGTGGGAGCGCCGGTCGTCGATGTGCCGGTGACGGCGCCGGACGGGTCGGAGACGCGGCTGCGCGACCGGCTGGGCGGTGAGCTGCTGGTGGTGCTCGTCGCGCCGGGTACGGGCGTGTGGGAGCGGCGGCACTGGCTGGGCGCCGGGCTCATGCCCCGGCTGGCGGCCGCCGTCTCGGCGCTGCCCATGCGGGCGGAGCTCCTGGTGACGGAGGGGTACCCGGGGGCGGACGCCCACACGGTGCTGGTGGTGCGACCGGACGGTCATCTGGTGGCGGCCCTCGCGGGGGTGCGGCCGGCGGAGCTGTACGCCTGTGCGGACGCGGCGCGGGGCGGGGCGACGGCGGCCACGGCCACGGCTGCGGCTGCGGCTGCGGAGGGCGAGGGGCACCCCCGGACCGCCAACAGTGAGGCTACGGCCAACCGTTGACCGGCCCGGATCGTCATGGTTCACTCCGAGCGTGACTGACAGCGGCGCTCGTTTCTGGCGGAGGGTCCACCTGGACCTCCTCCGCTATGCGGGCTGCGTCTGTCGTCCGTCCTGTTGATCCGCTTCCTTCACCGCGCGGCCGTGCGTCGAACGCCCCGCGCGCTCCTTCGCGATCATCCAGGACGGTTCTCCGTGTCTTCCCCCGTGCATGCCTCCGCCCCTTCTTCCGTCGTCCCAGCCACGGCGTCTTCGGCTCCCGGCGCTCCGGGCGCTCCTTCGGAGGCCGATCTCCTCGACTTCGTCCGCCGGACGGCGGCCGACGACCGGCTCGTCGGCTCGCTCCCCCTCGATCCGCAGGGCCGTACCTGGATCCGGCTGGAGGGACCGAGCGGCAGTGAGGCATGGCTGATCAGCTGGCCGCCGGGCAGTGGCACCGGCTGGCACGACCACGGCGGCTCGCACGGTGCCTTCGCCGCGGCCGCCGGCCACCTCACCGAGCAGTCGCTCGCCGCGCGGCTGCCCACCGAGGGCTGGACGCTGCTGGAGCTGACGGACGGCATCGACCGCGAACGGCAGCTGACGGACGGTGCCGGCCGCGCCTTCGGTCCGCACCATGTGCACCAGGTCTTCAACGGCTCGACGGAGCGGCACGCGGTGTCCGTGCACGCCTACTACCCGCCGCTGCCGATGATGCGGCGCTACAGCCGAAGCGGCCTGGTGCTGCGGCTGGAGCAGGTCGAGTGGCCGCAGGAGTGGGCATGAGGGTCGAGGAACTGCTGGCCGCCGCCCGCGCGGGCCTCGACCGGCTCGGCCCCGCCGAGGCGGCCGACGTCCAGGCCTCCGGCGGGCTGCTGGTCGACATTCGTTACGCGGCGCTGCGGGAGCGCGACGGGACGATCCCGGGGGCGCTCGTGGTGGAGCGCAACGAGCTGGAATGGCGCCTGGACCCGGCCTGCGACCATCGCGCGGCACAGGCCACCGGCCATGATCTGCGGGTGGTCGTGATCTGCGACGAGGGCTATGCGTCGTCGCTGGCGGCGGCGTCCCTGCGGCAGCTGGGGCTGGACCGCGCGACGGACCTGGTGGGCGGCTTCCAGGCCTGGCGGGCGGCGGGGCTGCCGGTGCGGACCTGAGGTCCGGCGGCTCCCCGCTTCACCCGTCTCTCCTTCGGCGTCCGCGTGGGCGTCCGCCCGGTGCTAGGTCTCGGGCAGATAGGCGTCGAGCAGTTCGGGGTCGTCGCCCTCCTCTTCCAGCGCGCGGCGCACCACGCGCAGGGCAAGGCCCTCGGAGTAGCCCTTGCGGGCCAGCATCCCGGCGAGGCGGCGCAGCCGCTTCTCCCGGTCCAGGCCACGGGTCGAGCGCAGCTTGCGCTCGACCAGCTCGCGGGCCGTGCGCTCCTCCTGCTCAGCGTCGAGCCGGCCGACGGCCTCGTCGATCAGCTCCGCGTCCACGCCCTTGGTGCGCAGCTCGCGTGCCAGGGCGCGGCGGGCCAGCCCCCTGCCGCGGTGCCGGGACTCCACCCAGGCGTCGGCGAACGCCCCGTCGTCGATCAGGCCCACGTCCTCGAACCGCGACAGCACCTCCGCCGCGACCTCGTCCGCTATGCCCCGCTTGGCCAGCGCGTCGGCGAGCTGTTTGCGGGTGCGCGGGGATCCGGTGAGCAGGCGCAGGCAGATCGCCCGCGCCTGCTCCTCCGGTGACGGTGGCGCTCCGCCCCCGGCCCTCGACGGGGAGGGGGCGCCACCGCCCGTACGGTCGCCCGCGTGCGGCTCGCCGGGCTCGGGCCACTCGCTTCGCCGTGTCATCGCTAGCTCTTGGCCGCGGCCTTGGCCGCCTTCCCCGTGGACTTGGCCGCCGGCGCGGGCACGGACTTGGCCGGCTCGCCGGAGGCGGCCGCGGCGTCCGCGGCGGGCTCGCCGGCCGGGGACTCGGGCTTGACGCCCACGCCCAGCTTGTCCTTGATCTTCTTCTCGATCTCGTTGGCGAGGTCGGGGTTGTCCTTGAGGAAGTTGCGGGCGTTCTCCTTGCCCTGGCCGAGCTGGTCGCCCTCGTAGGTGTACCAGGCACCGGCCTTGCGGATGAAGCCGTGCTCCACGCCCATGTCGATCAGGCCGCCCTCGCGGCTGATGCCCTGGCCGTAGAGGATGTCGAACTCGGCCTGCTTGAAGGGCGGCGAGACCTTGTTCTTCACGACCTTCACGCGGGTGCGGTTGCCGACTGCCTCCGTGCCGTCCTTGAGGGTCTCGATGCGGCGGATGTCCAGACGCACCGAGGCGTAGAACTTCAGGGCCCGGCCACCGGTCGTCGTCTCGGGGGAGCCGAACATGACGCCGATCTTCTCGCGGAGCTGGTTGATGAAGATCGCGGTGGTCTTGGACTGGTTGAGCGCGCTGGTGATCTTGCGCAGCGCCTGGCTCATGAGGCGGGCCTGGAGACCGACGTGCGAGTCGCCCATCTCACCCTCGATCTCCGCACGCGGCACCAGGGCGGCGACGGAGTCGATGACGATCAGGTCGAGGGCACCGGAGCGGACCAGCATGTCCACGATCTCCAGCGCCTGCTCGCCGGTGTCCGGCTGGGAGAGGATGAGGTTGTCGGTGTCGACGCCCAGGGCACGGGCGTACTCGGGGTCGAGGGCGTGCTCGGCGTCGACGAAGGCGACGGTGCCGCCCGCCTTCTGCGCGTTGGCCACGGCGTGCAGGGTGAGGGTGGTCTTACCGGAGGACTCCGGTCCGTAGACCTCCACCACGCGGCCGCGCGGCAGTCCGCCGACGCCGAGGGCGACGTCGAGAGCGGTCGACCCGGTGGGGATGACCTCAATCGGCTCGTTCGGCCGGTCGCCCAGGCGCATCACGGCGCCCTTGCCGAATTGCCGTTCAATCTGTGCGAGCGCGGCGTCCAGCGCCTTCTCGCGGTCGGTGCCTGCCATGGGTTCCACCCGGTTTGCTTGAGTCGATCGCTTCACGTCCACGACGCTAACGCCTGCCACTGACAATGCGCCCGGGCGTCGCCCCGGCCTGTGGATAACTCGGCTCCGTGGGCCCGGGACACCCATAAGAATGGATGTTCGATTTTGCTGTCAAGCGCGCCACTCCGCCCGCGCGGCGGCCCCCGGCCGCCCGGATCAGCGGCCCCGGTCAGCGCCTGCGCAGGGCCCTCGCCAGCCGGGCGAACAGCGAGGGACGACGGCCCCCCGGCGCCCGCCGGCCGGGGCCGGGCGGCTCGCCGGCGCCCGTGGCGACCTCGTACCGCTTCACGTACACACTCAGGAACGCCTGCAGCGTCGCGACCGCGGGGATGGCGATCAGGGCCCCCACCGCACCGAGCAGCGCGGTGCCCGCGACCACCGAGCCGAAGGCGACGGCGGGGTGGATGTCGACGGTCCTGGCGGTGATGCGCGGCTGCAGCACGTAGTTCTCGAACTGCTGGTAGACCACGACGAAGCCGAACACCCACACCGCGTACCAGGGATTCACGGTGAAGGCGAGCAGGATCGGCAGGGCGCCCGCGAGGTAGGTGCCGATGGTCGGGATGAACTGCGAGACCAGGCCCACCCAGACGGCGAGGGCCGGGGCGTAGGGCACGCCCAGGATCTCCAGCAGGATGTAGTGCGCCACACCGGAGATCAGCGCCATCAGGGCGCGCGAGTAGATGTACCCGCCGGTCTTGGCGACCGCGATCTCCCAGGCCCGCAGCACCTCGGTCTGGCGGTTCGGCGGCAGCAGGGAGCACAGGGTGCGGCGCAGCCGGGGGCCGTCGGCCGCGAAGTAGAACGAGAAGAGCACCACGGTCAGCAGCCGGAAGAGCCCCCCGAGGACGGTGGCCGAGACGTCCAGCACTCCGCCGGCGCTGTTGCGCACGTACTTCTGCAGCCAGTCCGAGTGCAGGACGCTTTCCTGGATCTCGAGCCGGGACAGCTTGGTGCCGAACGTCCGGTTGCTCCAGCGGATCACCGAGTCCAGGTAGGAGGGGAAGTTCTCCACCATGGTCTGGATCTGACCGGCGAGCATCGATCCCAGGAGGGTGAAGAAGCCCACGAAGGCGACGGTCACCCCCAGGAACATCAGCGCCGTCGCGATTCCCCGGCGCACGCCGCGCGCGGCCATCCGGTCCACGGCCGGCTCGATGGCCAGCGCGAGGAAGAACGCGATGAGGATGTTGACGAAGAGGCCGATCAGCTGGTGGAACGCCCAGCTGGCCAGCTGGAAGCAGGCGAACAGGGCGAGCGTGACCACCACGGCCCGGGGCAGCCAGCGCGGCATGCGCGAGCCGTCGTCGGGCCGGGGCGGGCGGGGGCTGTCCGGGGCGGAGTCGTCTGTCGCTGCCACGGACCAAGTGTTGCCTATAGGACGAAATGAGTAACGGACCGTCCGGCGACATCCGGCCGGACGGTCCGTGGGTGCTCGTCGGCGCCCCTCAGCGCCTGTCTTCGGGGATCTCCATCGCCCTGCACACCCCTCGCCAGACGTCCTTGGCGTTCCAGCCGGCGTCCAGCGCCTGGTGCACGGTCCTTCCGCCGAGTTCGGACATCACATGATCGCGCGCGAAGGAGTCGGCGTACACCGCGCCGAAATAGTCCGCCATCCGCTGCCAGAAGACCGTCAACCGCATGGGCCAAGTATCCCGCCCCTGAGAGTGCAGCCGCGCACGAGCCGCTGACCGGGGCCGCTGCGCACCCTACGGTCTTGTCCATGGCCCCATCCGGAGCATCCGCTGTCGCCCGCGCCGAACACTTCGTCTGGCTCACCGCCCGCGTCCTGGAGCAGCGCAGATTCGCCTACCACTTCCTCGGTGGCGGCGCTGACGCCGTCGAGGCGGCCCTGACCGCGTACGAGGGCGACGACGGAGGCTTCGGACACGCCCTGGAACCGGATCTGCGCGGGCCCGTCAGCCAGCCGCTGCACACCGCGCACGCGCTGCGCGTGCTGGACGAGATCGGCCGCTGCCGCGACCGCCGTGTGGAACGGTTGTGCCGCTATCTGACGGCGGTCTCCACGCCGGACGGCGCGCTGCCCGCGCTCCACCCCTCGCTGCGCGGCTATCCGGCGGCCCCCTGGATTCCGGTCGTCGACGATCCGCCGAGCGACCTTCTGGCGACCGGGCCCGTGGTGGGTCTGCTGCACCGCAACGAGGTGTGGCACGCGTGGCTGTTCCGGGCCACCGACTTCTGCTGGGCCGCGGTCGACGCCCTCGGCGCGGGCGCGCGGACGCATCCGTACGAGGTCGAGGCGGCCGTCGCCTTTCTCGACGGGGTCCCGGACCGGCGGCGTGCCGAGGCGGCGGCCGAGCGGCTCGGGCGGACGGTGCGGGAGCAGCGGCTGGCCCTCCTGGACCCGGCGCGGGCGGCCGACCAGCCGGTGCCGGAGGGGTACGCACCGGGCGAGCACCACTTCCCGCACGACTTCGCCCGGACCCCCCGCTCCCTGGCGCGGCCCTGGTTCACCGACGCCGAGCTGGCCAGGTCGCTGGAGTTCCTCGCCGCCGCGCAGGAGGAGGACGGGGGCTGGCCGATCCGCTGGCGGGCCTGGGCGCCGGGGACGGTGCTGGAGTGCCGGCCCATGGTGACCATCGACGCCCTGCTGACGCTGCGGGCCTACGGCCACGCCGTCCAGCCCTCCCCACACCCCTGAAAACCGCCGCTGACCTGCCCGTCCGGGGCATTGTCAGTGGTGCGGTGCACGATGGGGGGCATGGCGGACGACACGGCAGCTGCGACGGCGGGGGATCCGGCCCCGGCCCTCGCCACGTTCTCCCCCGCGACCCGCGCCTGGTTCACGGGGGCCTTCACCGCGCCCACGGCGGCCCAGGCCGGAGCCTGGCGGGCCATCGACGAGGGCTCGGACGTGCTGGTCGTCGCCCCGACGGGCTCCGGCAAGACGCTGGCCGCCTTCCTCGCCTCCCTGGACCGCCTGGCCAGCTCCCCACCGCCCGCCGAGCGCGCCAAGCGCTGCCGGGTGCTGTACGTCTCGCCGCTCAAGGCCCTGGCCGTGGACGTCGAGCGCAACCTGCGCAGCCCCCTCACCGGCATCCGCCAGGAGTCGGTGCGGCTGGGACTGCCCGAGCCGGAGATCCGCGTCGGCATCCGCTCCGGTGACACGCCCGCCGCCGAGCGCCGCGCGCTGGTCACCCGCCCGCCGGACATTCTGATCACCACTCCCGAGTCACTGTTCCTGATGCTGACCTCCGCCGCGCGGGAGGCGCTCACGGGCGTGGAGACCGTGATCCTGGACGAGGTGCACGCCGTCGCCGGGACCAAGCGCGGCGCCCACCTGGCCCTGTCCCTGGAGCGCCTCGACACCCTCCTCGCCCGCCCAGCCCGGCGCATCGGCCTGTCCGCGACGGTGCGGCCGGTGGACGAGGTGGCGCGGTATCTCTCGCCCCAGCGCAAGGTGGAGATCGTCCAGCCGTCGTCCGGCAAGGAGTTCGACCTGTCGGTCGTCGTGCCGGTCGAGGACCTGGGCGAGCTCGGCGGCTCACCGGTCCAGGAGGGCGGCGACGGCAAGGAGAGGCCGTCGATCTGGCCGCACGTCGAGGAGCGCATCGCCGATCTCGTCCAGTCCCACCGCTCCACGATCGTCTTCGCCAATTCGCGCCGTCTCGCCGAGCGGCTGTGCAACCGCCTCAACGAGATCGCCTACGAGCGGGCCACGGGCGAGCCTCTGCCCGAGCACCATTCCCCCGCCGAGCTGATGGGCGGCTCCGGCCCGGCCAAGGGCGCGCCCCCGGTCATCGCCCGGGCGCACCACGGCTCGGTCTCCAAGGAGCAGCGGGCCCTGGTGGAGGAGGACCTCAAGGCGGGCCGGCTGCCGGCCGTCGTCGCCACCTCCAGCCTGGAGCTGGGCATCGACATGGGCGCCGTCGATCTGGTCGTCCAGGTCGAGTCACCGCCGTCGGTCGCCTCCGGGCTGCAGCGGGTGGGCCGCGCCGGACACCAGGTCGGCGCCGTCTCGACCGGCGTCGTCTTCCCCAAGTACCGGGGCGACCTGGTCCAGGCGGCCGTCGTGACGGAACGCATGCGGCAGGGCGCCATCGAATCGCTGCGCGTGCCGGCCAATCCGCTGGACGTGCTCGCCCAGCAGATCGTCGCCATGGTGTCCATGGACACCTGGGACGTGGAGGAGCTGCTGGCCGTGGTGCGGCGCGCGGCGCCCTTCGCGGCGCTGCCGGAGTCCGCCTACTCCGGCGTCCTCGACATGCTCGCCGGCCGCTACCCCTCCGACGCCTTCGCGGAGTTGCGGCCGCGCCTGGTCTGGGACCGCACGGCCGGCACGCTCTCGGGGCGCCCGGGAGCGCAACGGCTCGCCGTCACCTCCGGCGGCACCATCCCCGACCGCGGCCTCTTCGGCGTCTTCCTGGCCGGCGCCGACCCCAAGAAGGGCGGCGGCCGGGTCGGCGAGCTCGACGAGGAGATGGTCTACGAGTCGCGGGTCGGCGACGTCTTCACCCTCGGCACCACGTCCTGGCGGATCGAGGACATCACCCGCGACCGCGTCCTCGTCACCCCGGCCCCCGGCACCCCCGGCCGGCTGCCGTTCTGGAAGGGCGACCAGCTCGGCCGCCCCCTCGAACTGGGACGGGCCCTGGGCGCGTTCCTGCGCGAGATCGGCGCCCTGGCGCCCGAGGCGGCCCGCGAGCGGCTCACCGCCGCCGGGCTCGACCGCTGGGCGGCCGACAACGTCCTGTCCTACCTGGACGAACAGCGCCGCGCCTGCGGCCATGTGCCCGACGACCGGACGATCGTCGTCGAGCGCTTCCGCGACGAGCTGGGCGACTGGCGGGTCGTCGTCCACTCCCCCTTCGGCGCCCAGGTGCACGCCCCCTGGGCGCTGGCCCTCGGCGCCCGGCTCTCCGAGCGGTACGGCATGGACGCCCAGGTGATGCACGCCGACGACGGCATCGTGCTGCGCCTGCCCGACGCCGACCTGATGGGCCTGGAGCTGCTCGACACCGAGCCCGCGCGGCAGGGCACGGAGTACGACGGCGAGCAGTCCCCCGTCGGGGCCGCCGACGTCACCTTCGACAAGGGCGAGGTCGACCGGATCGTCACCGACCAGGTGGGCTCCTCGGCCCTGTTCGCCGCCCGCTTCCGGGAGTGCGCCGCCCGCGCCCTGCTGCTGCCGCGGCGCAACCCCGGCAAGCGCACCCCGCTGTGGCAGCAGCGCCAGCGCGCCTCCCAGCTCCTGCAGGTCGCGGGCGAGTTCGGCTCGTTCCCGATCGTGCTCGAGGCGGTGCGCGAATGCCTTCAGGACGTCTTCGACGTCCCCGGGCTGACCGAGCTCATGGGGGACGTCGAGGCCCGCCGGGTCCGGCTGGTGGAGGTGACCACGCCCGAGCCGTCCCCGTTCGCCCGCTCGCTGCTCTTCGGCTATGTCGCCCAGTTCCTGTACGAGGGCGACTCCCCGCTCGCCGAGCGCCGGGCCGCCGCGCTCTCCCTCGACTCCCGGCTGCTGGCCGAGCTGCTGGGCCAGGCCGAGCTGCGCGAGCTGCTCGACCCCGAAGTCCTCACCGAACTGGAGCGCGAGCTGCAGTGGCTGACCGAGGACCGCCGGGTCAAGGACGCCGAAGGCGTCGCCGACCTGCTGCGCCTCCTCGGCCCGCTGACCGACGCCGAGCTCGCCGAGCGCGGCGCCGAACCGCAGTGGGCGAAGGAGCTGTCCGAGGCGCGCCGCGCCATCCGGGTCCGTATCGCGGGTGGGGACCACTGGGCGGCCGTCGAGGACGCCGGACGGCTGCGCGACGCCCTGGGCACGGCCCTGCCCGTGGGCGTGCCCGAGGCCTTCACCGAGCCCGTCAAGGACCCGCTCGGCGACCTCCTGGCCCGCTTCGCCCGCACCCACGGCCCGTTCACCTCGGCCCAGGCCGCCGCCCGCCTCGGCCTCGGCACCGCGGTGACCGACGGAGCGCTCCACCGTCTGACGGCGGGCGGCCGCATCGTCCAGGGCGAGTTCCACCCCGCCGGCATCGGCCAGGAGTGGTGCGACGCGACCGTCCTGCGCCGGCTGCGCCGCCGCTCCCTGGCCGCGCTGCGGCACGAGCTGGAGCCGGTGCCGCCCGCCACCCTGGCGGCGTTCCTCCCCGCCTGGCAGCACATCGGCGCCCACAGCCTGCGCGGCATCGACGGACTGCTGCGTGCCGTGGAGCAGTTGCAGGGCGTCTCGGTACCCGCCTCCGCCCTGGAGAAGCTCGTCCTCCCCGCCCGCGTGAAGGACTACGCCCCCGCCATGCTCGACGAGCTCACCGCCTCCGGCGAAGTCGTCTGGGCCGGCGCCGGCGCGCTGCCCGGCAAGGACGGCTGGGTCTCGCTGCTGCTCGCCGACGCGGCGCCCCTGTTGCTGCCCGCGCCGCACCCGCTGGAGCTCTCGCCCCTGCACGAGGCCGTGCTCGAGGCCCTTTCGGGCGGCTACGGCCTGTTCTTCCGTCAGATCGCCGACCGCGTCCGCGCCGCCGACCCGGCCATGGGCGAATCGGCGGCCAGTGACGTTCTGATCGCCGAGGCCGTCTGGGACCTCGCCTGGTCGGGCCGGCTCACCAACGACACCCTGGCTCCGCTGCGCTCGCTCCTCGGCTCGGGCCGCACGGCCGGTTCCACCGCCCATCGCGCCAAGCGGGCCGTACCGCGCGGCCGTTACGGCGCCTTCACGGGCCGGCCGAGCCTGACCGGTCTGACGGCCCGGAGCACGGCCTCCCGCAGTGGGCCGCCGACGGTCGCGGGCCGCTGGTCGCTGCTGCCCCAGCGCGAGGCGGACGCCACCCACCGGGCCCACGCCCTGGCCCGGACCCTCCTCGACCGGCACGGCGTGGTCACCCGGGGCGCCGTCGCGGCGGAAGGTGTGGAGGGCGGCTTCTCCGCCGCCTACCGCGTGCTCTCCGCCTTCGAGGAGAGCGGGCAGGCCCGCCGCGGCTATGTCGTCGAGGGCTTGGGCGCCGCGCAGTTCGCCATGGACGGCGCCGTCGACCGGCTGCGTGCCGCCGGCACGGCCCGTGAGCGGTCCGGCGGTGCGCCCGCCGCCCCCTGGGACGCCCGGCCCGCCGGCGCACCGCCCGCCCGCCGGGCCGTCCTGCTCGCCGCCGCCGATCCCGCCAACGCCTACGGCGCCGCCCTGCCCTGGCCCGAGCCGCCCGGCGAAGCGGCCGCCCACAAGCCCGGCCGCAAGGCCGGCTCCCTGGTCGTGCTCCTCGACGGCGCCCTGGCGCTCTATATGGAGCGCGGCGGCAAGACCCTGCTGGCCTGGCCGCAGCAGGAGGGCGCCGACACCGCGAGCGGCGACGACCCCGGGCTGCGCGAGGCGGCGGCCGCCCTCGCCGAGGCGGCCCGCGCCGGCGCCCTGGGCACCGTCACCGTCGAGCGCGTCAACGGCTCCCCGGCCCTGTCCTCGCCCCTGGGCCCCCTCCTGGAGTCCGTGGGCTTCCACGCCACACCGCGAGGGCTGCGCCTGCGCGCACCCTGAGCGAGGCCACATGATGGCCGTAGGCCGGAAGGAGACGCCCTATGCCCGAAGGGGACACCGTCTGGCGCACCGCGCGGGACCTGCACGACGCCCTCGCGGGTGAGCAGCTGGTCCGCTCCGACCTACGCGTACCAAAGCTCGCGACCGTCGACCTCACCGGCCGCACGGTCCTCGAGACGGTCCCGCGCGGCAAGCACCTGCTCATGCGCGTCGAGGGCGGCCTGACCCTCCACTCCCACCTCGGCATGGACGGCTCCTGGCGGATCCAGCTCCCCGGCCGGCGCCCCGGCGGAGGCCCGCAGCACCAGATCCGTGCCGTCCTCGCCACGGCCGGCCGCACCGCCGTCGGCTACCGCCTGCCCGTCCTGGACCTGCTGCGCACCACGGACGAGTCCACGGTCGTCGGCCACCTGGGGCCGGATCTCCTGGGCCCCGACTGGGACGCGGAGGAGGCGGTCCGCCGCCTGCTCGCAGACGCCGGCCGGACCCTCGGCGAGGCCCTGCTGGACCAGCGCAATCTCGCGGGCATCGGCAATGTCTACAAATCCGAGCTCTGCTTCATGCTCCGGGTGTCCCCCTGGCTGCCCGTCGGCGCGCTCCCCGGGCCCGAGCGGCTGGTGGCCCTCGCCAAGAAGCTGCTGGAGGCCAACAAGTCCCGCACCGCCCGCATCACCACCGCCGACGCCCGCCCCGACCGCCATCTGTGGGTCTACGGACGGGTCGGCAGGCCCTGCCGCCGCTGCGGCACCCCGGTCCTCCTCGCCGACCAGGGCCCGGCGGGCCAGGAGCGGTCCACGTACTGGTGCCCCCACTGCCAGACCGGCCCCCCACCCCCCACCGGCCGGCCCGCGCACCGGCATCGGACCGCCCCTGGGCCGGACGGGTGAGGCGGGACGGGTGAGGCGGGACGGCCTCGCTCCGGCTCATCCCATGCCGGCCGGTCCCTGCCCGTCGCCCCGGCGCCACCGTCGTCGCCGTACGCCCCGGGCCCCCGCCCTGCGGTCCCTCGGCACGCAGTGCACCGGCAGCAGGCTCAGCCCCCAGCCCCCGGTCGCGACGAGCCCTTCCAGGAACCCCGTGCGCCCCGGCTGGAGGAGCAGCCGGAAGACGGCCCAGCACCACACCCCGCCCAGCAGCAGCGCGAGCGTCCAGGCGACCGGGCCCGGGCGCCGTCGGCGCCCCGGCACAACGCTGCGGACCATGGCTGCCTCCTTCGGGGGCCGACACCGGGAGCACCGCACCGACCCGCAGGGGCCTTCCGAAGGCCCTCGGCCGGCGTCAGCCGGCGTTCTTGCCGCGGGCCCGGGCGAGCTCCCGCTCGAGCTCCGCGATCTCGCGGTCGCGCCGGTGCACCTCGACGATCACCCGCTGCTCCCCCTCGTGCACACCCTCCTGGTAGACCGTCCGCACGAAGGCGCCGGCTGTGGCCTGGTCGAGGTCCGAGACCACCATCAGCTCTGTCGTGAAGCGGATCACCGGGTGCTCGCTCATGTCCCCAGGAGACCCCGCAGGGACCGCCCCCGCCACCCGTGAGCCCGCGGCCCGGTCGCCGCGGCGGAGGGCCGCGGGGGACGTCAGGCGTTCTCGGCCTGGAACATCCAGTGGTGCTTCTCCAGATCGCCCGTGAGCCCGATGAGGATGTCCTGGGTGACCGGGTCCGGATCGGCCGTCTCCCGGATGCGTTCGCGCATCCTGGTGATCACGGCGCCGAGCGCCCCGACCAGGGTCCGTACCGCGTCCGTGTCCTTGGTCCAGCCGCCCCCGACCGGGTCGATGCCGCTGGTCTTCGCCACCGTCTCGGCCCGCCCGTCCGGGGCGATGCCCAGCGCCGAGGCCCGCTCGGCCACCGTGTCGGCGTGCACGCGGGCGCTCGCCACCACCTCGTCGAGCTGGAGGTGGACGGAGCGGAATCGCGGGCCCACGACGTTCCAGTGGACCTGCTTGGCCACGAGCGAGAGGTCGACGAGATCGACGAGCGCGCCCTGGAGCGCATCACCGACGGTCTTGCGGTCCCCTTCGGACAGAGGACTCTTCACGACAGACATCCGCTTTCCTCCTGTTCAAGGCATTACTTCGGTTGCTCCGCTTTTTCCGCCACGGCACCACGATGGCATGGCGCAGGAATCACGGCACACGGGTGCCGTGACGGGCCGGAAAACGCAGAGATCCCGGTCAGAACTTCTGACCGGGATCCCGAACGGGAAACTCATGCCTTCCGGGCTCTTGTCAGCCCTTCTCAGGCAGCGACCACATCCACGGCCTCCGCAGGGGCCTTGATGGTCACGCGCTCCCCCGGAACGCCCGTCACGGACGTTACGGACATCGAATTGAACATCGGCCGCATCGGCGCGGGTACCGGCTCGCTCGCCGCCGCCGACTGCGCCAGCTCGGCGAGCGACAGCTCGTCACTCACCTCGCGCATGACCTCGGACATCCGTACGTCCAGAGCGTCGCAGATTGCGGAGAGAAGCTCGGAGGACGCCTCTTTCTGCCCGCGCTCGACCTCGGAGAGATAACCGAGCGAGACCCGGGCGGACGAGGAGACCTCGCGCAGAGTGCGGCCCTGGCGTTGGCGCTGCCGACGCAGCACGTCACCCAGCAGGCGACGGAGCAGAATCATCGGTGGCTCCCTCCTTGGACCGCGAATCCGGTTCCTTCACGCCCCACCGTACCGCCTCGGGGTGCGGCCGTGCGGGGAGCTATGTCGTGTTCACTCAGGGCTGCAAACATCAATTCCCCCCGTTGTGTTCCGTATCCTTTGCCCCCGCGTTCTCCGTCAGTTCGCGCAGGAGCAGCGCGAGGACCGCCCGTACGCTTGCGGCCCGGATGGCCGCGCGGTCGCCGTCGAGCGACAGCTGCCGTGCGTGATCCGCGCCGTCCGGCCCCGCCACGGCGACGAAGACCGTGCCGACGGCCTGGCCGTCCTGTTCGTCGGGACCGGCGACCCCCGTCGTCGCGATCCCCCAGTCGGCGCCGAGCAGGTCCCGTACGCCCCGTGCCATCTGCCGGGCCACGTCCGCGTCGACGGCGCCCCGCGCCTCGAGCAGCGCACCGTCCACACCGAGGACGTCCCGCTTGACCTCGGTGGCGTAAGCGGTGACCGAGCCGCGGACGGTGCGGGAGGCCCCGGGCACCTCGGTCAGCCGGGCGACGACCAGGCCGCCCGTGAGCGACTCGGCGGCGGCCACCGTGTGGCCCCGCCCGAGCAGCGCCGACAGCACCTCTACGGCGTCGCCGCCGCCCGTCGCGGTCATCGCGCGGACTCCCGGGACCGTCCTGCCCGGCGCATCTGGACGGCCTGCTTGACGTAGTCGAGGCCGGTCCAGACGGTCAACGCGACGGCAACCGCCATCACCCAGAAGCGCAGCGTGGCCAGCGGCCCGGTGAGCGCGAGGATGTACATGCCGACGGCCACGCCCTGGAAGAGCGTCTTCATCTTGCCGCCCCGGCTGGCCGGAATGACGCCGTGCCGGATGACCCAGAACCGCATCACCGTGATGCCGATCTCGCGGAGCAGGATCACGCCCGTGACCCACCACGGCAGGTCGTCCAGGACGGACAGGCAGATCAGCGCCGCGCCCATGATCGCCTTGTCGGCGATCGGGTCGGCGATCTTGCCGAAGTCGGTGACCAGGTTGTACGCCCGTGCCAGATGACCGTCGAACAGGTCGGTGATCATGGCGATGGCGAACGCCGCCCAGGCGAAGGAGCGCCAGACCGGGTCGTAGCCGCCGTTGTGAAGCATCAACAAGACGAACCCGGGCACCAGGAGCAGGCGCACCATGGTGAGGATATTGGCGATGTTCCACAACCGGGCCGGGCTCACGCCCGTCGCCGGAGCCGGACCTCCTGCGGCGGAGGCCGGGAGTCCGCTCATCTGCCCGCCTCCTCGGTACACCCGCCCTCGATTCCGAGCGGCTCGGCGACGAGGTCGACGCCCTCGCTCGCCACCACCTTCGCCACGACCATACGGCCGGGCGCGGGCGCCTGGACGTCGTCGGACCAGATGAGCCGCACCTGGCCGTCGGTCTCGGGCGCCTGGTGCGCCGCGCGGCCGATCACGCCGTCCTCGTCGTCGACACGGTCGACCAGTACTTCGATCGTCTCACCGATCCGCTCCTCCGCGCGCTGCGCGGTGAGCTCCTCGGCCAGCATCGACACACGCGCCAGTCGCTCGGCGACGACGTCGGGGTCCAGCTTGTTCTCGTAGGTGGCCGCCTCGGTGCCGTCCTCGTCGGAGTAGCCGAAGACGCCGATGGCGTCCAGGCGGGCCCCGGTCAGGAAGCGCTCCAGCTCGGCCACGTCCTCCTCGGTCTCGCCGGGGAAGCCGACGATGAAGTTGGAGCGGGCACCGGCCTGCGGCGCCTTGGCCCGGATCGTCTCGAGCAGCTCCAGGAAGCGGTCGGTGTCGCCGAAGCGGCGCATGGCGCGCAGCACGCCGGGCGCCGAGTGCTGGAAGGAGAGGTCGAAGTAGGGGACGACCTTGTCCGT
Source organism: Streptomyces sp. NPDC021096 (assembly GCF_040641275.1). Taxonomy (NCBI): domain Bacteria; kingdom Bacillati; phylum Actinomycetota; class Actinomycetes; order Kitasatosporales; family Streptomycetaceae; genus Streptomyces; species Streptomyces sp. NPDC021096. The sequence goes on from NZ_JBFADG010000006.1 coordinate 255,978, forward strand.
CGAGGTCAGCACGTCGATCAGGCCCGGTCGCATCTCGGCCGGCTGGAGGTAGCTGACCCGGATCCGCTCCAGGCCGGGAACGGCCGCGAGCTCGGGCAGCAGCGTCTCCAGCAGGCGGATGTCGCCGAGGTCCTTGCCGTACGAGGTGTTGTTCTCGGAGACGAGCATGACCTCCTTGACGCCCTGCTCGGCCAGCCAGCGCGTCTCGCCCAGCACGTCGGAGGGGCGGCGGGAGATGAAGGATCCCCGGAACGAGGGAATGGCGCAGAAGGAGCACCGCCGGTCGCAGCCGGAGGCGAGCTTCACGGAGGCGACGGGGCTGGCCCCGAGCCGGCGGCGCAGCGGGGCGCGCGGCCCGGATGCCGGCGCCACGCCCTGCGGCAGGTCGGCGGGCGGGGTGTCCTGGGCGTGCCCGGGAAGGGCCACGTCGGCCGCCTGCTGGCGCTCGGCGGGGCTGATCGGCAGCAGCTTGCGCCGGTCACGCGGGGTGTGGGAGGCGTGGACGCCGCCGGAGAGGATGGTCTGGAGGCGGTCGGAGATGTCGGCGTAGTCGTCGAAGCCGAGCACGCCGTCGGCCTCCGGCAGCGCCTCGGCGAGCTCCTTGCCGTATCTCTCGGCCATGCAGCCGACGGCTACGACGGCCTGGGTCCGGCCTTGATCCTTGAGGTCGTTGGCCTCGAGGAGGGCATCGACGGAGTCCTTCTTGGCGGCCTCGACGAAACCACAGGTGTTGACGACGGCCACATCGGCATCGGCGGCGTCCTCGACGAGGTCCCAGCCATCCGCCGCCAAGCGGCCTGCCAGCTCCTCCGAGTCCACCTCGTTACGGGCGCAGCCAAGTGTGACAAGAGCGACGGTACGGCGTTCGGGCATAGGGCTCAGCCTACTTTGTCCCGGCGCCGCATCCGTTGCCGAGTGGCCGGCGGGCGCGGAGAGCCTGGTCACCCGCTGGCCCTCCGCGCCCGTCCGTGCGGCTGCTCTTCCCCGCCCGCAGGGGCCCCTCAGCCCGCCGAGGGGTCGCCCCTGGTGTAGCTCAGGCGCTGGACCTGGCCGTCGTCGCCCAGATTCTTGACCTCTTTGCCGTTCACGAACAGTTGCACGGCCCCGGCGTTGCCCAGCACCAGGTCGATGCGCTTGCTGTCGGTGAACGTCTTGGAGGCGCCCTGCTTGAGCACGCCCTCCTCGAGGAGCTTGCCCTTGTGGTCCTTGGCGGACATCCAGGTCTGGCCGTTCTCGGCGGTGAGCTTGACCGTGACCTTGTTGGCCGGGACGCCGGCGATGGCGCTGGCGGACGCCTCGGCCTTGGGGTCGGACGACGCCTTCCCGGAGCCGGCCTTCCCGGAGCCGGCCTTGCTCGGTGCCGCGGACGGCTTGCTGGTGGCGGGGTCGGCCGAGACCGGCCCGCTCTTCGACCCGCCGCTGAAGAGCGTGAAGCCGACGAAGCCGACGACCGCCACGATCGCGGCGACCATCGCGGCCGTCCAGTTGGGCCGGCGCGGTTCGGGCCGGATGCGCTCGGCCTCGAACAGCGGGGCGGCGGGCGTGGGCGCGGGGCGCCCGCCGTGCTCGGCGTCGTACTGCGCGACGAGCGGCGCCGGGTCGACGCCGACGGCGCGCGCCAGTGTGCGGATGTGTCCCCGGGCGTAGACGCGGCCGCCGCAGCGGGTGAAGTCGTTCTGTTCGATCGTGTGGATGATCGGGATGCGTACGCGGGTGGCCGAACTGACTTCTTCCACGGTCAGTCCGGCATCGATACGGGCCTGCTGAAGGGATCGTCCGACGGAGGGCCGGTCATCCTCGGGCCGGTCATCCTCTGACTCTGATGGCTCTGGAGAGTTGCCGATGGACACGTGGGCGCCTTTCGAGCGTGCAGCCACCTGCTGGAGATTCAGTCTAGGGGGGATGCGAAACGGTCGGGCAAGCGGGAAGCCGGACTTTGTAGGCCATCAGAATGCTCTGTGGTAACGCCAGTGGCACATCGCCCCTCCCCCCTCGCTCAACTCCGCTCGGGCCCGAGAGAAACGGTTGGTCAGGGATCTTTTCCAGCTGCTACGGCTGGTCCTCCCCGCGGATGATCGCGAGGACCCCGTCCAGCTCGTCGGGCTTCACCAGCACGTCGCGTGCCTTGGAACCCTCGCTGGGTCCCACGATGCCGCGCGACTCCATCAGGTCCATGAGCCTGCCCGCCTTGGCGAATCCCACACGCAATTTCCGCTGCAGCATCGAGGTCGACCCGAACTGGGTGGAGACGACCAGTTCGGCCGCCTGGCACAGCAGGTCCAGATCGTCGCCGATCTCCTCGTCGATCTCCTTCTTCTTCGACGTGCCGACGGTGACGTCGTCGCGGAAGACCGGCGCCATCTGATCCTTGCAGTGCTGGACGATGGCCGCCACCTCGGCCTCCGTCACGAAGGCGCCCTGCATGCGGATGGGCTTGTTGGCCCCCATCGGCAGGAAGAGGCCGTCGCCCTTGCCGATGAGCTTCTCGGCGCCCGGCTGGTCGAGGATGACCCGGCTGTCGGCGAGCGAGGAGGTGGCGAAGGCGAGCCGGGACGGGACGTTCGCCTTGATCAGACCGGTGACCACGTCGACGGACGGACGCTGGGTGGCGAGCACGAGGTGGATGCCGGCGGCGCGCGCGAGCTGGGTGATGCGGACGATGGAGTCCTCGACGTCGCGCGGCGCCACCATCATCAGGTCGGCGAGCTCGTCCACGATGACCAGCAGGTACGGATAGGGGGAGAGCTCGCGCCCGCTGCCCTCGGGCGGCTTGACCTTTCCGGCCCGCACGGCGGCGTTGAAGTCGTCGATGTGCCGGAAGCCGTAGGCGGCCAGGTCGTCGTAGCGCAGGTCCATCTCGCGCACGACCCACTGCAGGGCCTCGGCTGCCCGCTTGGGGTTGGTGATGATCGGCGTGATCAGGTGCGGGATGCCCTCGTAGGCGGTCAGCTCGACGCGCTTGGGGTCGACGAGCACCATCCGTACGTCCTCGGGCGTGGCACGCACCATCACCGAGGTGATCAGGCAGTTGATGCAGGACGACTTGCCGGAGCCGGTGGCGCCGGCGACCAGGACGTGCGGCATCTTCGTCAGGTTGGCCATCACATAGCCGCCCTCGACGTCCTTGCCGAGCGCGACGAGCATCGGGTGCTCGTCGCCGGCCGCGTCCGCCAGCCGCAGCACGTCGCCGAGGTTGACCATCTCGCGGTCGGTGTTCGGGATCTCGATGCCGACGGCGGACTTGCCGGGGATCGGGCTGATGATCCGTACGTCCGGGCTGGCGACGGCGTAGGCGATGTTCTTGGTGAGGGCGGTGATGCGCTCGACCTTGACGGCCGGGCCCAGCTCGACCTCGTAGCGCGTGACGGTCGGGCCCCGGGTGAAGCCGGTGACGGCGGCGTCGACCTTGAATTCCGCGAAGACGTTGGTGAGCGAGGCCACTATGGCGTCGTTGGCGGCGCTGCGGGTCTTGCCGGGGCCGCCGCGCTCGAGCAGGCCGAGCGAGGGCAGCGCGTAGGTGATGTCCCCGGAGAGCTGCAGCTGCTCGGCCCGCGCGGGCAGCCCGCCGGCCGGCTCGGGCGCGGGCTTGGTGAGGTCGGGGACGACGCCCGGCGCGGCCTCCACGGGCGGCGCGGCCTTGGCGGCCTTGCCCGCCTTCCCGGCGCCGCGCGCGGTGGGTACGGCGCCGGGGCGGCCGTTCTCCGGCTGCACGCCGCTGCCGAGATCGGCGACGAGCGGGGTGGGCGGGATGCCGTGCAGGACGGCGCCGTCGAGGGAGGCGGCGGCAGCGGCGGCGAGGTCCACCGCGTCCGGCTCGCGGTCGGCGGGGGGCTCCACGGCCTTGCGGCGCGGGGTGCGGCGCTTGTCCAGCGCCTCTTCCTCGGCCCGCCCCGGGTCGGCCGCGACGGCGGTGCGGCGGGGCCTGCGGGCGGGCGGCGCCTCGCGCCACTCCTCGCCGTACTCCGCGTAGTCCTCGCCGTCCTGGGGTGCGTACTCGTGCGGGTGCGGCTCGATGACTCCGAGCCGGATCCCGAGCTGTCGCAGCCGCTGGGGGATGGCGTTGACGGGCGTCGCGGTGACCACCAGCAGGCCGAAGACGGTGAGCAGGAACAGCAGCGGTACGGACAGCATCTCGCCGACCGTGACGAGCAGGGGCTTGGCGGCCGCCCAGCCGATCATCCCTCCGGCGTCCTGCAGCGCCTGCGAGCCGTCACCGCGGCCGGGTGATCCGCAGGCCACGTGGACCTGCCCGAGGACGCCGATGACCAGCGCGGACAGACCGATGACGATCCGTCCGTTGGCCTCGGGCCGTTCGGGGTGACGGAAGAGCCGGATCGCGATGACGCCGAGCAGTATCGGTACGACCAGGTCGAGGCGGCCGAAGGCGCCGGTGACGAGCATCCGGATGAGGTCGCCCACGGGACCGTCGAGGCTGGACCAGGTGCCGGCGGCCACCACGAGGGCCACGCCCAGGAGCAGCAGGGCGAGTCCGTCCTTGCGGTGGGCCGGGTCCAGGCCCTTGGCGCCGCGGCCGACCCCGCGGAAGAGGCTGCCGGCGCCGTGCGCCAGGCCGCTGCCGACGCGGCGGGCGCCGCCGGGTGCCCGCTTGGGTGCCGCCTTGGCCGCCGGCTTCTTGGCGGGCGCCTTGCGCGCGGGCGGCCGGCCCGCGGGGCGGGCCGGTGACTTCTTCGCGGGTGCCTTCTTGGCAGCGCCCCCGGACCGTCCGGCGCGCTGCTTGGAGTTGCCCGCCGTGCTCTGGGAACCCTTGCCGGACGTACGTGAGGCCATGGTGCCGAGATTACCGTTGTCCGACGCGCGGTACACGTGGGGCCGGGCGTTCACCCATTCGTGTCGCGGTGCCGTGGTGAAGCCGGTGACACGGCGTCAAAGGACGGTCAGCTCGGGGAGGGAAGCGGGCTCGCGCCGCTTCCCGTGCCCGGCTCCAGCGCGTCCAGCGCGCGCCGCAGGCCGGTGAGCTTGCGCTCCAGATGGGCGGCGGTGGCCACCGCCGCCGCATCGGCGGACTCGTCGAGCTGCTTGGAGAGCGCCTCGGCCTGCTCCTCGACGGCGGCCAGCCGTGCGGAGAGCTCGGCGAGCAGCCCTGCGGGCTCCTGGGGCTCGATGGCCCCGCTCCGGCCGGACTGGCCGCTCTCCAGCTGCAGGCGCAACAGGGCGGCCTGCTCGCGCAGCTGGCAGTTCTTCATATAGAGCTCGACGAAGACCGAGACCTTGGCGCGCAGCACCCACGGGTCGAACGGTTTGGAGATGTAGTCGACCGCGCCCGCCGCGTAGCCGCGGAAGGTGTGGTGCGGACCGTGGTTGATGGCGGTGAGGAAGATGATCGGGATGTCCCGGGTCCGCTCCCGCCGCTTGATGTGCGCTGCGGTCTCGAAGCCGTCCATGCCGGGCATCTGAACGTCCAGCAGGATCACCGCGAAGTCGTCCGTCAGCAGCGCCTTGAGCGCTTCCTCCCCTGACGATGCCCGTACCAGTGTCTGATCGAGCGCCGAGAGGATCGCCTCCAGCGCCAGCAGATTTTCCGGCCGGTCATCGACCAGGAGGATCTTGGCCTTCTGCACCATGGCCCGTCCTCCTCGCCCCGGCAGTGCACCGGGCGCCGCCCCAGGGGACGACTCCCATGCGCCGCCCGTCCTTGTGCCGGTCATGGTAGCCGCACCCCGCCTGTCGCCACACCCTGTCACCGCGATGTCACTGTGCACGTAGCAGAAACGCGGTGGGGGACCAGAAGGTTCCCCGAATACCGCGGTCCCACACGTCTTTGGCCACACTCCGTCAGCAGACAGTCAAATAGTGAACGAGATTCCGTCACTCTGCGCGCATCCACTGCTCCATCACCGTCAGAAGATGATCCGTATCGACTGGTTTGGTGACATAGTCGGACGCTCCGGCGTCGATGCTCTTCTCCCGGTCGCCCTTCATCGCCTTCGCCGTGAGCGCGATGATCGGCAGCCCCGCGAACTGCGGCATCCTGCGGATCGCCGCCGTCGTGGCGTAGCCGTCCATCTCCGGCATCATGATGTCCATCAGGACCACCACGACGTCGTCGTGCTGCTCCAGGACCTCGATCCCCTCGCGCCCGTTCTCCGCGTAGAGCACCGACAGGCCGTGCTGCTCCAGCACGCTGGTGAGGGCGAAGACGTTGCGGATGTCGTCGTCGACGATCAGCACCTTCTCGCCCTGGAAGGCGCCCTTGAAGCCGCTGTGCGCCTCCCCCGCGTGACGGTGCGCCTCGCTCATCCACGGCTCCGGCGGCGCGCTCTCGCCCGCGCGCGCCCCCCGGGCGCCCGGCACCGCCGACTCGCCCTGCCCCGTCGCCCCGGCCAGGGCCGCCATCTGCCCGGCGGCCTGGGCCGCCCGGCGGCGCCGCAGGAAGAGCCCGGCGGCCTGGCGCGCGGGCGAGACCTCGCCCTCGGTCGTCGCGTCGCCGGACGCCCTCAGCGGCGCGCCCGCGGTCCGCCCGTCCGCCTCCAGCTGCGGATAGCCCTGCGGCGGCAGCTCACCGGGGTTGAGCGGCAGGTAGAGCGTGAAGGTCGAGCCCCGGCCGGGCTCGCTGGCCGCGTCGATCTCACCGCCGAGCAGCCGGGCGATCTCCCGGCTGATGGACAGCCCCAGGCCCGTACCGCCGTACTTGCGGCTCGTCGTGCCGTCCGCCTGCTTGAACGCCTCGAAGATGACCCGCATCTTGCTCTGCGCGATGCCGATGCCGGTGTCCGTCACCGAGAAGGCGATCATGTCGGCGTCGGCGTCGCGCAGCGAGCCCGCCTCCAGCAACTGCTCGCGGATGCTGTCCGGCACGTCCGCCCCGGCCGGCCGGATGACCAGCTCGACCGCGCCCGTATCCGTGAACTTCACCGCGTTCGACAGCAGGTTGCGCAGCACCTGCAGCAGCCGCTGCTCGTCGGTGTGGAGCGTGGCCGGCAGCTCCGGCGAGACCCGCACCGAGAAGTCCAGGCCCTTCTCCGCCGTCAGCGGCCGGAAGGTGGCCTCCACGTAGTCCACGAGCTGGACCAGGGCGATCCGGCTCGGGCTGACGTCCATCTTGCCCGCCTCGACCTTCGACAGGTCCAGGATGTCGTTGATCAGCTGCAGCAGGTCCGAGCCCGCGCCGTGGATCGTCTCGGCGAACTCCACCTGCTTCGGCGAGAGGTTGCCCTCGGCGTTGTCGGCGAGCAGCTTGGCCAGGATCAGCAGCGAGTTGAGCGGGGTGCGCAGCTCGTGCGACATGTTGGCCAGGAACTCGGACTTGTAGCGCATCGAGACCGCGAGCTGCTCGGCCCGCTCCTCGAGCACCTGCCGGGCCTCCTCGATCTCGGTGTTCTTCACCTCGATGTCGCGGTTCTGCCGGGCCAGCCGCTCGGACTTCTCCTCCAGCTCGGCGTTGGAGATCTCCAGCGCCTTCTGCCGGTTCTCCAGCTCCGCCGACCGCTCGCGCAGCTGCTCGGTCAGCTCCTGCGACTGCTTGAGCAGCACCTCGGTCTTGGTGTTCACGCTGATGGTGTTGACGCTGGTGCCGATCATCTCGGCGATCTGGCTGAGGAAGTCCTTCTGGATCTGCGTGAACGGATAGAAGGACGCCAGCTCGATCACACCGAGGATCTGCCCCTCGAACAGCACCGGCAGCACGATCACATGGGCCGGCGGCGCCTCGCCCAGGCCCGAGGCGATCTTCAGATAGCCCGGCGGAACGTTCTCCACCAGGATCGTGCGCTTCTCCTGCGCCGCCGTGCCGATGAGCGACTCACCGGGCCGGAAGGACGTGGGCATCGAGCCCATGGAGTAGCCGTACGAGCCGAGCATCCGCAGCTCGTACGCCTCGTCGCCGCCCTCCGTCTCCTGCGGGCCCGTGGGCATCGCCAGGAAGAAGGCGCCGTGCTGCGCGGAGACCACGGGGGTCAGCTCGCTCATGATGAGCCCGGCGACGTCCTGCAGGTCGCGCCGGCCCTGCATCAGACCGGAGATCCGGGCGAGGTTGCCCTTGAGCCAGTCCTGCTCCTTGTTGGCCAGGGTCGTCTCGCGAAGGTTCGCGATCATCGTGTTGATGTTGTCCTGGAGCTCCAGGATCTCGCCCGCCGCATCCACGTCGATCTTGAGATTGAGGTCGCCGCGGGTCACCGCCGTGGCGACCTCCGCGATGGCCCTTACCTGCCGGGTCAGATTGCCCGCCATCTCGTTCACCGACTCTGTGAGGTCGCGCCACGTGCCGTCCACGTCGCGTACCCGAGCCTGACCCCCCAGTTGACCCTCGGTACCCACCTCGCGGGCCACCCGGGTCACCTGGTCGGCGAAGGAGGACAGCTGGTCCACCATCGTGTTGATGGTCGTCTTCAGCTGGAGGATCTCGCCGCGCGCATCGATGTCGATCTTCTTGGTCAGGTCGCCCTGGGCGATGGCGGTCGTCACCATCGCGATGTTGCGCACCTGGCCGGTCAGGTTGGACGCCATCGAGTTCACGGACTCGGTGAGGTCCTTCCACGTGCCGCTGACGCCCGGCACCCGCGCCTGGCCGCCCAGGATGCCGTCGGTGCCCACCTCACGGGCCACGCGCGTGACCTCGTCCGCGAACGACGACAGCGTCGTCACCATCGTGTTGACGGTGTCGGCGAGCTGCGCGACCTCGCCGCGCGCCTCGACGGTGATCTTCTTGGTCAGATCACCGTTGGCCACCGCGCCCGCGACCTGCGAGATGTTGCGGACCTGGCTGGTCAGGTTGTTGGCCATCAGGTTGACGTTGTCGGTGAGGTCCTTCCAGATGCCGGTGACGTCGCGCACCCGCGCCTGACCGCCCAGCTGACCCTCGGTACCCACCTCACGGGCCACCCGCGTGACCTGCTCGGCGAAGTCCGACAGCTGGTCGACCATCGTGTTCACCGTGGTGACGAGCTCGAGGATCTCGCCCTTGGCATCGACGGTGATCTTCTTGGAGAGGTCGCCCTTGGCGACCGCCGTGGTCACCTCGGCGATGTTGCGCACCTGCGAGGTCAGGTTGTTGGCCATGAAGTTGACCGACTGCGTGAGGTCCTTCCAGGTGCCCGAGACGCCCTGCACCTCCGCCTGACCGCCCAGGATGCCCTCGGTACCCACCTCGCGGGCCACGCGCGTGACCTGGTCGGCGAACGAGGAGAGCTGGTCGACCATCGTGTTGAGGGTGTTCTTCAGCTCCAGGATCTCGCCCCGGGCATCCACATCGATCTTCTGCGACAGATCACCGCGCGCCACCGCCGTGGCGACCTGCGCGATGTTGCGGACCTGGGTGGTCAGATTGCCGGCCATGCCGTTGACCGAGTCGGTGAGGTCACGCCACACGCCCGCCACGCCCGGCACCTGCGCCTGACCGCCGAGCCGGCCGTCCGTGCCCACCTCACGGGCCACCCGGGTCACCTGCTCCGCGAAGGCGGAGAGCTGGTCGACCATCGTGTTGATGGTGTTCTTCAGCTCCAGGATCTCGCCCCGGGCATCCACATCGATCTTCTGCGACAGATCACCGCGCGCCACCGCCGTGGTCACCTGCGCGATCTGACGCACCTGCGAAGTGAGATTGCCGGCCATGAAGTTGACCGAGTCGGTCAGCTCCTTCCAGGTGCCGCTGACGCCGTCCACCCGGGCCTGGCCGCCGAGCCGCCCCTCCGTACCCACGTCCCGCGCCATCCGCGTGACCTGGTCGGCGAAGGACGACAGCTGGTCCACCATCGTGTTCACGGTGTTCTTCAGCTGCAGCATCTCGCCGGACACATCGACGGTGACCTTCTGCGACAGGTCGCCGTTGGCGACCGCCGTGGTCACCTGCGCGATGTTGCGCACCTGACCGGTGAGGTTGCGGAAGGCCGTGTTCACCGAATCGGTGAGGTCCTTCCACGTACCCGCGGCCCCCGGCACCTGCGCCTGGCCGCCGAGCTCACCCTCGACACCGATCTCCCGCGCCACCCGCGTGACTTCGGCACCGAACGCCTGGAGCTGGTCCACCATCCCGTTGACAGTGTTCTTCAGCTCCAGCATCTCGCCGGCCGCGTCGACGGTGACCTTCAACCCCAGATCGCCGTTGGCGACCGCCGTCGTCACCAGCGCGATGTCACGGACCTGGCCGGTGAGGTTGCGGAAGGCCGTGTTCACCGAATCGGTGAGGTCCTTCCACGTACCCGCAGCCCCCGGCACCTGCGCCTGACCGCTCAGCCGGCCCTCGGCGCCGACCTCGCTGGCGACGCGCGTGACCTCGTCCGCGAACGTCCGCAGCGTCTCCGTCATCTGATTGACCGTCTCGGCCAGCTGCGCCACCTCGCCGCGCGCGCTCACCGTGACCTTCTGCGACAGGTCGCCGCTGGCGACGGCCGTCGTGACCTGCGCGATACCGCGCACCTGCGCCGTGAGGTTGCCGGCCATGAGGTTCACCGAATCGGTGAGGTCCTTCCAGACCCCCGCGACACCCGGCACCTGCGCCTGACCGCCCAGCTCGCCCTCGGTACCCACCTCCCGGGCCACCCGCGTGACCTCGGAGGCGAAGGACGACAGCTGATCCACCATCGTATTGACGGTGTTCTTCAGCTCCAGCATCTCCCCGGCCACGTGAACGGTGACCTTCCGGGAGAGGTCGCCCTTGGCGACCGCCGTCGTCACCAGCGCGATATCACGCACTTGAGCGGTGAGCCGGGACGCCATCGTGTTGACGGAGTCCGTGAGGTCCTTCCAAGAACCGGACATTCCGCGCACCCGGGCCTGGCCGCCCAGCTTGCCCTCGGTGCCCACCTCGCTCGCCACCCGCGTCACCTCGTCGGTGAACGCCGACAGCTGGTCCACGAGCCCGTTGACCGTCCGCCCGACCTTCAGGAACTCACCGCGCAGCGGATGCGCCGCCCCGTCGGCCCCCTGGGAGCGCAGATCCATCCGCTGCTCCAGATCGCCCTCGGCGACCGCCGACAGCACCCGGCCCACCTCGGACACCGGCCGCACCAGATCGTCCACCAGGGCGTTCGAGGCGTCGATAGCCGCCGCCCAGGCCCCTTCGCAGGCCCCGACCTCCAGCCGCTCCGCGAGCTTGCCCTCACGGCCGACCACCCGGCGCACCCGCGCCAGCTCGCCCGTGAGCTGCAGATTACGATCGGCCACCTCATTGAAGACGGCGGCGATCTCGGCCATCACGCCGTCGCCGGAGACCGTCAGCCGCTTGCGCAGGTTCCCGTCCCGCATCGCCTCCAGAGCCGACCGCAGCCGGTTCAGGGCAGCCGTGTCCACTTCGGTCGTCCCGTTGGGCCGGGACCGTCCGCCCTTCGCGCGCGTGCTCACGCCCCGCGCCGCTGCGCCAGACTCCACCGTGTCCCTCCCGCTGGGTCGATCATCCTCGTCGGGCTTCCGCTTCAAGCTTTCCCAGTGTTTCACCCCGGCCCAACCAGGCCATAACAGTCGGCAGCATCGCACACGGTCCGCCGGCACCCCCAAGGTGGAATCCCTGTGCACCGGGATCCGCGCACACAGCGGAGGTAAGTAACCTGGCAACCGGCCAGGGCAACGGAGGGGCGCTGCACATGTGTGAGCAGATCGCCGAGACATACACGAGGAGACCTGTGATCACCGCGCGGGCTGCCGCCACCTTCGAGCCGGTCGGCCGCTCGGTCGCCGCCGCCCGGGCCTTCGTCCGGGACACCCTCCAGGGCTGGGGCTTCCCCGACGTCATCGACGATGCCGTCGTCCTGACCAGCGAGCTCGTCACCAACGCCGTCGTCCACGCCGGCACCGCCGCCGACGTCCTGTGCATCCGCATGGACGCCGGCGTGCGCGTCGAGGTCGCCGACCGCTACCCCGAGCGCGAGCTGCCCGTACAGAGCCCGGCCCGCCAGTTCGGCGGCGTCGACCGCGAAGGCGGCCGCGGCCTGCTGCTGTGCGCCGCACTCGCCGCCCGCTGGGGCGTCGAGTACAGCGCCACCCGCAAGACGGTCTGGTTCCGCATCGACCTGCCCGACCGCCCCGCGGGCACCCGCTCCGCCGGCCCCGCCCTCCCCACCGAAGCACTGCCGGTCGCCGACGCCCGCGTGCGCGTCGCCGTCATCCAGATCGACCGCACCGGCGGCATCAGCGCCTGGAACGACGACGCCCACGAACTCTTCGGCTTCGCCGCCGACCAGATCATGGGCAAGCCCCTCACCGACCTCGCGGCCTGGCCGCACACCCCCGGCACCTCCACCGGCATCGCCGAGGCCCTGCGCCTGTCCCGCTGGGAGGGCTCCTACGGAATAAGGGGCGCCGACGGCAGGATCATCCCCGTCTACGCCTCCCACCTGCGCGTCCGCGACACCGCCGGCTCCCCCTCGACCGTCTGCCTGCTCGTACGGGACGACGAGCGCGCCGTCCTGCAGAGCCCGCCCCGCTCCCCGGCCCCCGACGCGGCCGCCGCGGAACGGGGCTCGGGGACCGACCCCTTCGAGGTCTTCATCGGCTCCCCCGCCCCCGACGACCTCGACGGACTCCTCCAGCGCACCGTCGAGCGCGCCCGCGACATGCTCGACGGCGACTCCGCCTACCTCCTGCTCGCCACCGACGACGAGACGGAACTGGAGGTACGCGCCTCCACGGGCCTGCCCTCCACCCGCCAGCGCTTCGCCCGCGTCCCCGTCGAGGCGGGCACCGGCCGCTACGGCTCCGCTCGCATGCCGGCCGTCCACGACGACCTCAGTGCCGTACCGGGCGCCGTCCCCCTCCTCGCCGACACCGGAATGCGCTCGGTCGTCACCGTGCCGCTCAAGGTCGAGGGCCGCCTCACCGGCTCGCTGGGCGTCGCCGCCGAATCCCCGCGCCGCTACGGCAACGAAGAAGCCCTGCGCCTGCAGTTCGCCGCCGACCGCATCGCCCTCGCCGTCGAGTCCGCCCGCCTCGGCGAACTGGAACGGCTGCGCCGCGGCTCCCTCTCCTTCCTCGTCGAGGCCTCCGACCTGCTCGCCGGCACCCTCGACCGCGACCAGACCCTGGCCCTCATGGCCCAGATGACCGTCCCGACCCTGGCCACCTGGTGCGCGGTCTACACGATCGCCGACCAGAGCTCGGAACCCGAGCTGTCCTACGTCCTCCACGAGGACGAGGACCGCATCGACGGCCTCAAGGCCCTCCTGTCCAAGGTCGCCCCGCCCGACCCGGTCCCCACCCCCGGCGCCCGCATCTGGACCGCCCCCGCCGAGGCCGCCCACTCCGCGGCGCTGCGCACCTCCCTGCGCAGCCTCGGCCTCGCCGACGCCACCGGCCGCATCCCCGGCCCGGGCACCTCGCTCGCCACGGCCGCGGCCGTCGGCGGCGAAACGGTCGTCCTCCCCCTGGTGGCCCGCAACCGCGTCATCGGCATGCTCACCCTCGGCAGGCCCACCGACGACCACTTCCGCCAGGAGATCCTCGAACTCGCCGAGGACCTCTCCCGCCGAGCCGCCCTCGCCCTGGACAACGCCCGCCTCTACAGCGAGCGCACCGCCATCAGCCAGAGCCTCCAGCGCAGCCTGCTCCCGCCGGAGCTGCCGGAGGTCCCCGGCGTGGAGGTCGAGGTCATCTACCGCGCCGCCGGCGAGGGCAACGAGGTCGGCGGCGACTTCTACGATCTCTTCCCCATCCGCGACGGCGCCTACGGCTTCGCCATCGGCGACGTCTGCGGTACGGGCCCGGAGGCGGCGGCCGTCACCGGCCTGGCCCGGCACGCGCTGCGCCTGCTGGCCCGCGAGGGGTTCGGCGGCCCCGCGGTCCTCGAGCGGCTCAACGCCGCCATCCTCGACGAGGGCGCCCGCAGCCGCTTCCTCACGCTTCTCTACGGCGAGCTGTGGCCCCAGCACGACGGCAGCGCGATCCTCAAGGTCGTCTGCGCCGGCCATCCCCTGCCGCTGCGTCTGCGCCAGGACGGCACGGTCGAGCCGGCCGCGGACCCGCAGCCCCTGCTGGGCGTCATGGACGACCTGGAGCTGTACGAGCAGACGGTCACCCTGGACCCGGGCGACGTGCTGCTGTGCGTCACCGACGGCGTCACAGAGCGCCGTGAGGGCACGCGGATGCTGGGCGACGACGGTCTGACGGACGTCCTGACGAACTGCACGGGCCTGACGGCGGGTGCGGTGGCCGCGCGCGTCCTCCGTGCGGTCGAACGTTTCGCCGCGGAGCCCGCCTCCGACGACATGGCCATCCTCGCGATGCGGGTGCCGGAGCCTCAGGACTCCTGAGGGGGTCGGGATATGAGAAAGGCCCCCGCCTTACGGCGGGGGCCTTTCCTGTGGAGCCCCAAAACGGAATCGAACCGTTGACCTTCTCCTTACCATGGAGACGCTCTGCCGACTGAGCTATTGGGGCCGGCAACGAGATAAAGCATACCCGATGTTCGGACGCGCTTTTGACCATCAGGCGGCCGCTACGGGCAACAACCCTCCGAGCGCGTTGCACGCTGCCACCAGCCGGTGCAGTTCGCGCGGCGACATCCCCGCCAGGACGGGCAGAGCGAGGCATTCACCGGCGGCCCGCTCGGTCTCGGGAAGCCACAACTCCCGCCGGTAGGCGGGGAGTCGGTGCACCGGCGTCTGCACGGGCACCCGGCATCCGATCCCCCGGGCCCGCAGCGCACGGGCGAAGGCGTCCCGGTCGGGACGACCGTTGCCGGGCACGCGCACCACATAGGCGCGGTAGCGGTGCAGGGCTCCGGGAGCCACGGCCGGCGTCACGACCCCGGAGAGACGGGCGTCGAGGTAGGCGGCGTTGGCCCGGCGCCGCTGCAGGGCCTCGTCGGGCTCGGGCTCGTGCGGCGCGTGCTCGATGAGGCGGATACCGTGCGCGTCGGCGACGGCCTGAAGGGCCAGGAGGTCAGCGGGGTGCCCGAAGAGGTGTACGGGCACGATGGCGGCCGTGCGTGAGGTGACGGCGCGGGCCACGGAGGCGGGGTCGAGGCAGAAGCTGTGCGCATCGATGTCGGCGAACACAGGCCGGGCGCCCACGTTCCGTACGGCCTCGGCGGGTCCAGCCGTGGCATACGAGGGCACGATGACCTCGTCGTCGGTTCCCACACCTGCTGCCCTGAGCAACTCCACTGTCCCCATGCCGCGGATGGTGCCCACGCGACGTTAACGAGGCGTGACGCCGCACAGTTCATCGTGAAAACAAAAAAGCTCTGATGCATGAACCGAAGTCCATACATCAGAGCTCTTTTGAATAATTGTTCGGCGGCGTCCTACTCTCCCACAGGGTCCCCCCTGCAGTACCATCGGCGCTGAAAGGCTTAGCTTCCGGGTTCGGAATGTAAC